>QKCS01000267.1 GCA_003246795.1 Alphaproteobacteria bacterium | reverse complement strand
GACATAGCGATAGCCGACGAGCCCCGCCGTGCTCGCGATGTTGACGATCCGTCCCGCGGCGCGTCCCTTCATGCCGGGCAAGACGGCACGCGTGCAATGCACCGTCCCCATGAGATTGAGATCGAGCGCGCCGCGCCACGCGTCCAGACTCGTCTTCTCGAACGGCGCTGAAGTCACGCCGCCGGCGTTGTTGACCAGCAGAGCGATGGGCCCACTGGTCCCCTCAGCCGCGGCAATTGCGGCAGTGACAGCATCGGCGTCGGTCACATCCAAGACTTGAATGTTCGAACCGGACAAAGTGCCCGCCGCGTCGCGCAACCGTTCTTCGTTGCGCCCCGCGATGGTGACGCGCCAACCCGCATTCGTCAGCACCTTTGCGGTGGCGAGCCCGATGCCGCTGCCGCCGCCGGTGACGAAGGCGTGTTTGCCGCTTTGCGCCAAGGACTCTTCTCCTTTGCGGCGGAAAGTAGTTTAACCTGCGCCGCAAGGGCAACACACGCGGCTGTCTCGCGCATGCACAAAGGGCCGGAGGAAACGAAGCGCATGAACCCTGCAACCTTCGCGCCGTCGCACTTCCTGTGGAAATTCGCCGAGGGTGTCGCGACCGTCACGTTGAACCGCCCGGAACGAAAGAATCCGCTGACGTTCGACTCTTACGCGGAACTACGCGACACGTTCCGCGCGCTTGTCTACCAGCCGCAGGTCAAGGCGATCGTCATGCGCGGGACAGGGGGCAACTTCTCCTCCGGCGGCGACGTGCACGAGATCATCGGGCCGCTCATCAAGATGGAGATGCCGGAACTTCTCGCGTTCACGCGCATGACGGGCGATCTGGTGAAGGCGATGCGCGCGTGTCCTCAGCCGATCGTTGCCGCCGTGAACGGCGTTTGCGCGGGCGCGGGCGCGATCATCGCGATGTCGTCAGACATTCGCCTCGCGACGTCCGACGCCAAGACGGCCTTCCTGTTCAACCGCGTAGGGTTGGCTGGCTGCGACATGGGGGCGTGCGCGATCTTGCCCCGCATCATCGGCCAGGGTCGGGCCGCCGAACTTCTCTTCTACGGCCGAAGCATGAGCGCGGAGGAGGGCGAACGCTGGGGCTTCTTCAACAAGATCGTCCCCGTCGCCGAGCTGGACAAGGAAGCGCAGACGTGGGCGTCCAAACTGGCCCAGGGTCCCGCCTTCGCCAACGCCATGACGAAGAACCAGCTCAATCAGGAATGGTCGATGAGCCTCGACATGGCGATCGAGGCGGAGGCCCAGGCGCAGGCGATCTGCATGCAGACCAAGGATTTCGAGCGCGCCTACAACGCCTTCGTCGCCAAGAAGCAACCCGTCTTCGAAGGGAACTGAACGATGCGCACATTGCAGCCGCAAGGTTGGCCGCGCCCGCGCGGCTATTCGAACGGGATCGAGGCGGAGGGCCGTATCGTCTTCGTCGCCGGCCAAATCGGCTGGGACGAAACGGGCACGTTCAAAGAAAAGACGTTCGCGGGTCAGTTCCGCCAGGCCTTGGCCAACACGCTCGCCGTCCTGAAGGAAGGGGCCGCCGGACCCGAGCACGTGACGCGCATGACTTGGTTTGTCACCAGCCGTGAGGAATACGCCGCCTCGCTCACCGAACTAGGCGCCGCGTGGAAGGATTTGATGGGCCGCAACTATCCCGCCATGTCCGTCATCATCGTCTCGGGCCTCGTCGAGCCCGAAGCCAAGATCGAAATCGAAACGACGGCGGTGGTTCCGCGGTGAAGATTGCGGTTGTCGGCGGCGGCCCTGGCGGACTCTATCTTGCGCTTCTGACCAAGAAGGCGCGCCCCGACTGGCAAATTGACGTCTACGAACAGAACCGCGCCGACGATACGTTCGGCTTCGGCGTCGTGTTCTCGGAAGAGACGCTGGAAGAATTCTTGAGCCGCGACGCGGAATCCTACGCGATGATCGCGCGGGCCTTCGCCTATTGGGACGACATCGTCATCCGCTACAAGGGCCGCGAAATCCGCTGCGGCGGCAACGGCTTCGCCGGCTGCTCCCGATTGACGCTGCTCGAGATCCTGCAACAGCGCTGCGAATTCGTCGGCGTGTCGATCCATTACGAAAGCCCGGTCGACGACCTGAAGCGCTTTGCCGATTGCGACGTGATCGTCGCGGCCGACGGCATCAACAGCCGCATCCGCGACGCGGACAAGGAACACTTCAAGCCTTCGCTCGAAATGAAGACGAACAAGTTCGCCTGGCTGGGCTCCACGCGCCCGCTCGATGCCTTCACGTTCTTCTTCAAGGAGACCGAGCACGGCTTGATCTGCGCGCACACCTATCAGTACGAGCCCGGCCATTCGACCTGGGTCATGGAAATGAGCCCGGCCGTCTGGGCGGCGTTCGGCTTCGACAAGCTGGACGAGAACGAGAGCGCCCGTCTGCTCGAGAAGATCTTCGCCACCGAACTCGAAGGCCACAAACTCATCACCAACCGCTCGCTCTGGCGAAACTTCCCGCGTATCTTCTGCGAAAACTGGTGGCACGAGAACGTCGTGCTGTTGGGCGACGCCAAGGCGACGGCGCACTTCTCGATCGGTTCGGGCACGAAGCTCGCCATGGAATGCGCGATCGCGTTGTCCGACGCGCTCGTGGCGCACGGCGAGCGTTCGGTTGAGGCCGCGTTCCGCGCTTACGACGCCGCCCGCCGCACCGACGTCCAGATCACGCAACACAACGCAGAGGTCAGCCTCGCCTGGTTCGAGCACATGGAACGCTCGACCGACATGAGGCCCATGCAATTCGCGATGGTCGTGATGTCGCGCGCCAAGAGCATCACCTGGGACAATCTCCTCTTGCGCGACGAGGCCTTCGTCAAAGCGTTCGAGGACGAGTGGTACGAAACCTATTTCGACGAGACCGGGTTCGATTGCCGCAAGACGCGCCCGACGCCGATGTTCACGCCATTCAAGTTGCGGGACATGACGCTGGCGAACCGTGTGGTCGTGGCGCCGATGGACCAATATTCGGCGAAGGACGGCGTGCCCAACGATTGGCACTTCGTGCACTACGCCTCGCGCGCGATCGGCGGTGCAGGGCTTGTCTATGTCGAGATGACCTGTCCGTCGCCCGACGCGCGCATCTCGCTCGGCTGCACCGGCCTTTGGAATGACGAGCAGGAACGCGAATTCAAACGCATCGCCGACTTCGTCCACGCGAACAGCGGGGCGAAGCTCTGCATGCAACTCGGCCACGCGGGCCGAAAGGGCTCGACGCAGCTCGGCTGGGAAGACGCGGACTATCCACTGCCCGATGCGTCGGCAAACTGGCCGCTCGTCTCGGCCTCGCCCATCCCGTATCACACCGGCGTCAGCCAGCTGCCCGCCGAACTCGACCCGGCGGCGATGGATCGCATCAAAATGGAGTTCGTCGCCGCAACGCGCCGCGCGAACCGCGCGGGCTTCGACATGCTCGAACTCCACTGCGCGCACGGCTATCTCTTCGCGAGCTTCCTTTCGCCGTTGACCAACAAGCGAACCGACGAATACGGCGGGCCAATCGAAAACCGCGTCCGCTATCCGCTCGAAGTCTTCAAGGCGATGCGTGACGCCTGGCCGCCGGGCAAGCCGGCCTCGATCCGCATCTCGGCGAGCGATTGGGCCGAAGGCGGCATCACCGAGGCGGACACGATTGCGATCGCAAGCGCCTTCGCCGAGGCCGGTTGCGATCTGATCAGCACGTCGACCGGCCAAACCGTGCCCGATCAGAAGCCCGTCTACGGCCGCATGTATCAAGTGCCTTTCGCCGAAGCGATCAGGAACGTCGCGCGCGTCAAGACGATGGCCGTGGGCGCAATCACCGAGCCCGCGCAAATCAACACGATCGTCGCCTGCCGCCGCGCAGACCTCGTGGCGCTCGCGCGGCCGCATCTCGTCGATCCATACTTCACGCAACGCGCCGCCGCCTGGTACGGCGTGAAGATCGGCGGTCCGCCGCAATACCGCCCGGGCATCGCCCAAGCGCTGCGCGAGGCGGAGCGGGCCCGCGAAAGGCAATTCGAACTGCAACGCAAAGCAAAACCGCGCCGCCTCGGGGGAGATCAATGAGCGAGCCGATCATCACCAACGACGCTGTCCTCTTCGGCGCGCTAGCCGCCATGCTGGGTCTGGTCTTTTGGACGTCAGAAAGCGGCAGCCCGTTTTGGACCCGCTTCTACAAGATCTTTCCCCCTCTCTTGCTCGCCTACTTCCTGCCGTCGCTGCTCACGACCTTCGGCCTCGTCGATCCGGACAAGTCCAACCTCTACTTCGTCGCGTCCCGATATCTGATGCCGACCGCGCTTGTGTTGCTTACCGCCGTCGCCGACCTGCCCGGCACGCTGCGATTGGGGCCGAAGGCGTTGATCATGTTCTTCACGGGCACGGTCGGTATCGTCGTCGGCGGACCGATCGCGATCGGGATCGGCAGCCTCATCGCGCCGGACGCGATCGCAGTCGAAGGCCCCGACGCGGTGTGGCGCGGCATGGCGACGCTCGCTGGCAGCTGGATCGGCGGCTCGGCCAATCAAACGGCGTTGCGCGAAATCTACGGCACGGGACCTGAAGCGTTTTCGATTTGGGTCGCCGTCGACGTCTTGGTCGCAAGCGTGTGGCTCGCGATGATGCTGTGGGTCGCGGCCAACCAGGAACGCGTCGACGCGTGGCTCAAAGCCGACGTTTCGGCGCTCGAAGACGTGAAGGTCCGCGTGCAGGCCTATGAGGCGGCGCACGCGCGTATCCCGACGCTGCGCGATCTGATCGTCATCGCGGCCGTCGGCTTCGGCGCGACGGGCTTCGCGCATTTCGCGGCCGACAACGTCACGCCCTTCTTCCGCGAGACCTTTCCGGATGCCGCACAGTTTTCTGTTCACTCGAGCTTCTTTTGGCTCATCGTCACGGCGACGGTGATAGGCGTCGCCCTGTCGTTCACGCCGGTGCGCCAGCTGCAAGGCGTCGGCGCGAGCAAAGTTGGGTCGCTGTTCGTCTACCTTCTCGTCGCGACCGTTGGACTGCACATGGACATCACCGCGTTGGCCGACGCGCCCGTCTTCTTCCTCATCGGCGCGATTTGGCTGTCGATCCACGCGCTGCTGATGATCGGGATGGCGCGGCTCATTCGCGCGCCGAGCTTCTTCATGGCCGTCGGCAGCGAGGCGAATATCGGCGGCGCGGCCTCGGCGCCGGCGACGGCGGCGGCGTTCCACCCGTCGCTCATTCCGGTCGGCGCGCTGCTTGCCGTCTTGGGCTACATCGTCGGCACGTTCGGTGGCTGGCTGACGGGGCAGGCGATGCGCCTCCTGTCTGGCCAGTAGCGGGCTAGTCGTCGATCATCCTGGCCTCACCTTCGACACCTCGGCGGCCGCCGCAGCGCTCAGCGCCGCAATGCGCTCTGACGATGCGGCGCCGGTCCGGCCCGACATAGGACTGGAAGCGCACGAAGGGGCGCGGATTTTCCAGCGTGTGCTTCAACCGTATGAGCAGCGCTTTCGGCGACACGGGCTTTGCGACGAATTCGGTGACGCCGGCGTCGCGCGCCTCGTTCATGCGGCCGACGTCGGAGGCGCCCGTCAGCATTATGATCGGCACCGCCGTGTTCGGCGACTTCGCCGAGCGCCGCACGAGCCGGGTCAACGCGAGCCCGTCGAACGGCTCCATCACCAGGTCGCAGATCAGGAAATCGACGTCGTCGCCGCGCATCATCTGAAACGTCCGCGTCGGACCCGTCGCGCGCAACAACGGCGCGAAAGCCCAGCCGCTGGCAGATGTCGGCGGTGACGCCGCAGGTCACCGGATTGCTGTCGACCACGAGCGCGATCGACCTTTCAAGTTTGCCGAACGAGACACGGGGGACCCCCTTCCCCAAGGCCGCGCGAAGACGGTTAGTTTGCCGCCGGGGCCTTTAACATCCGGCAAAATGGCAGCCGCGAAGACCTGTCAGAGGTGGCAGTCCGTTTGACGAACCGCCGCAAACTGTCCGCGAATTTGGCTCAAACCAACCTCAATCTGCGGCACGCGATTTGAACGCCGCGTAAGGGCCGAGGCCGAACATGTGCCCGTTTGGAGCGGAGGTCGGCCATGGTTCATCGATTACGCCATTGCGTTGCGGGCGTCCTCGCCCTCGCGCTCGCGGCTTGCGCCACGCAGGCGCACGAAGCGCCGTTGCGGCCCGCGTGGGAAACGACGCGCGCCGAGACGCTCGCGCGCCTCTTCGCCGCGCGCCCAGCGAGCGAAGAGCACGTCGGCACGGCGGCGGGCTTCGCCGTGCTGGGCGGCCAGGGCAAAGCGCTCGTGCGCGACAACGCGACGGGCGCCGACACGGTTCTCGCGCTCGACGGCGCTGCGGGCGAGGCGCACGCCGTGCTCATCTTCACCGAACGCCTCGCGCTTCACCGTTTTCAGGATCGCGGCGCCGACGCACTGCCGCTCGGCGGCCGGCAGATGGCGGCGGCAAGTGGCATGTGGGCGGGCGCGGCCGATCTCGCGCCGGGCGTGAAGATCTATCGCCTCGACGCGCCGTCGCCGGTGGTGCAGGCGGCGGCCGGCGCGGACGAGACGCGGGCGCATAAACCTTGACGAAAACGAACGCCGCGGCGCTTGAACATAGGCGCAACCAACCGTGGCGATACGAAGCGACTCTGGCATAGTTCGCAAACTGACTAGAGATTCGCCGGAGCCCCCGCCCATGCAATGCCCCGTCTGCAACCGTATGGTGGAAGAGATCTACGCCCCCACGTTTGCCGGCCGCGTCGTGCGCTGCAATCACTGCCGCGAGTTCGCCGCCTCGCGCGAGGCGCTGCGGAGCCTGGCGAAGGCAAGCCCCGTCGTCCGCGAGCACGCGCTGAAGCAAGCCCGCATGCTCGCCGCCCGCTGCCGCACGCGCCCCGTCATCGAGGCGGTGTTCGAGCCCGCAAACGAACGCGAGCTCGCCGAGGCCTGACGGCTACACGAGGGGCCCCGGCTCGATCGACCCCATCAGAAGGGGCACCCGAGGCTGCGCGCGCGTACGAGACGTTTGTTACCCCGCGAAGGCGACCCACGTATCGATCACGAGGACCTCAGGGCGACGGGCTATCGCTAGAAAAACGCTTGGGCGGCGGTTGCGGGCGACAAGTTCGCTCGCCTCCGCCGTCGGCCACCGGCCGGTCTCGTGTCAGTCGGTTCGAGCGCGCCGCCCCGGCGCACGGGTCTTCGACGGGGGAGTGATCCAACCCGCGCCACAAGCGGAGGATCCTGTGTTCTTGGCGTCGCTACCGCCCGCGGTTCACGCGCACTGATCGAGGCGGTCTTCAAGCACGCGACTGAGCGCGAACGCGCCGGTCAAGCTTAAGACTTCGCGTTGCGGCCGATCGCAGCGAACAGCGCCCAACTAACGAGCAGGCTCGTCAACACAGCGAGAGAACACGCCTTTCGCATGCCAAGCGCCTGCAGCCGGAACCCCCGACCGCCGTAACAAATTATCGCGGGGCCGACGCGCTGCCGCTCGGCGGCCGGCAGACGGCGGCGGCAAGTGGCATGTGGGTGGGCGCGGCCGATCTCGCGCCGGACGTTAAGATCTATCGCTTCGACGCGCCGTCGCCGGTGGTCGAGACGCCGGCTCATAAGCTTTGACGCAAACGAACGCCGCGGCGCCTAAACCAAGGCGCAACCAACGGTGGCGATACGAAGCGACTCTGGCATGGTTCGCAAACTGACTAGAGATTCGCCGGAGCCCCCGCCCATGCAATGCCCCGTCGGTGGAAGAGATTCACCCCCCACGTTGCCGGTCGCGTCGTGCGCTGCAATCACTGCCGCGGAGTTCGCCGCCTCGCGCGATGCGCTACAGAGCCAGGCGAAGGCAAGC
>QKCS01000234.1 GCA_003246795.1 Alphaproteobacteria bacterium | reverse complement strand
CAAGGTGATGGTGTTCGTTGGGCAAGGACAATCGTCCGTTCCCGTCGGCCTTGCCAGCGCGTTGCAGGAACTAGGCGGCGCGGGTTCATACATTCAAATCGAAGGGCGCGGTCCGAACGCGCTCGACATGCATATCGCCTACTACATCGGCAAACTTGCGGCGGCCGATCCCGGCGCCACGTTCCACGTCATTTCGCGGGACCGCGACTACGATCCCCTGATCCGCCACCTGAAGACGCGTCACATCGAATGCACGCGCTGGAAGTCGATCGCGGAAATCAACGCCGCGCGGCTGCCCGCGCCGCGCGCGCACGTGACGAAGGCCGCGCCTAAGCCCACCGCGAAGCCGACGCCGGCGAAGGCCGCGTCGAAAAAGGCCGCCGCGAAGCCGGCTGCAAAGGCTGTTGCGAAAGCCGCGTCGGAGCGCGTGAGCGAAGTGATCCGCAATCTCGAAAAGCGTACGGCGGCATTACCGTCGACGGCGAAAGCGCTCGCCAGCACGATCAAGTCGCTCTACCGCGACGGCATCACGGACAAAGACGTTGCGACGATCGTCGAAGAGTTGAAGCTGTGCGGCGTCGTGCAGATCCACGGCGACAAGGTTAGATACCAACTGCAATAGAGCGCGCCTGCGCCTTTTATCAGCTCCTCGGGGGTTTTCATGGATCGTCGACAATTCCTGCTTGCCTCGTCCTCCGCCGCCCTGCTCGCCGCCTGCGAGACGCTGCCGCGCGACGGGAGGTTCGACGTCGTGGTGCGCGGCGGAACCGTGTTCGACGGCACGGGCGCGGAGGGACGCGAGGCGGACGTCGGGATCGCCGGCGACCGCGTCGTGGCGGTCGGCGATCTTTCGGGCGCGCGGGCGGCGACGGTCGTCGATGCGCGCGGCATGGCCGTCGCGCCGGGCTTCATCAACGTGCTGTCGTGGGCGAACGAGAGCCTGATCGAGGACGGGCTGTCGCAGAGCGACATCCGGCAGGGCGTGACGCTGGAGGTGATGGGCGAAGGAAGTTCGATGGGGCCGCTGACGCCGGCGATGAAGGAAGAGGCCGTCAAGCGGCAGAGCGACATCAAATACGACATCGAATGGACGACGTTCGGCGAGTACTTCGAACTCCTGGAGCGGCGCGGCGTGTCGACGAACGTCGCCTCCTTTCTGGGCGCGGCGACGGCGCGCGTGCACGAGGTCGGCTACGACGACCGCAGAGCGACGCCTGCCGAGCTCGCGCGCATGCAGGATCTCGTGCGCGCGTCGATGCGCGAGGGGGCATTGGGCGTCGGGTCGTCGCTGATTTATGCGCCGGGAAGTTTCGCGGACACGGACGAACTCGTCGCGCTGACCCAGGCCGCGGCAGAGTTCGGCGGCGGCTACATCTCGCACATCCGCAGCGAGGCGGATCGCTATCTCGAGGCGCTGGACGAGTTGATCGAGATCGCTCGGCGCACCGGCGCGCCCGTGCAGATGTATCACATGAAGCCCGCGGGCAAGAAGAACTGGTCGAAGAGCCAAGCCGGCCTCGACAAGATGAACGCAGCGCGCGCGGCTGGCATCGACGTCAGTGCGAACGTTTATACGTACACGGCGGGCGCGACGGGGCTGGACGCCGCGATGCCGCTATGGGTGCAAGCGGGCGGACACGACGCGTGGGTCGCGCGGCTGAAGCAACCCGCGATCCGCAAACGCGTGATCCGCGAGATGCGCGCGCCGGCCGTTGGGTGGGAGAATCTCTATGAGGCGGCCGGCGGGCCGGACAAAGTCATTCTGATCGCGTTCAAGAACGAGAAGCTAAAGCCCCTGACCGGCAAGACGCTCGCCGAAGTCTCCGCGATGCGCGGCACTTCGCCCGAGGACACGATGATCGACCTCGTCATCGAAGACGACAGCCGCGTGGGCGCGGCCTATTTCGTGATGATCGAGGAGAACATCCGCCGCAACATCCAATGGCCGTGGACGGCGGTCGGATCGGACGAGGCGAGCCTGGCGCCGGAGGGCGCGTTCTTAGAATCGAATCCGCATCCGCGCGCGTACGGATGCTTCGCGCGGTTCCTGGCGAAGTACGTGCGCGACGAAAAGGTGATCACGCTGGCGGACGGGATTCGCCGGCTGACCGGCTTGCCCGCGCGGCAATTGCGGTTGAAGGGTCGCGGACAGCTGGCTGCGGGCTTCATGGCCGACGTCGTCGTATTCGATCCGGCGAAGATTCAGGACCACGCGACATACGCCAAGCCGCATCAATATTCGACGGGCGTCGCGCACGTGCTCGTTAACGGCGTCCCGGTATTGCGCGACGGCGAGCACACGGGCGCGAAGCCCGGGCGGTTCGCGCGCGGGCCGGGATGGACGGGCGTCAAGGAAGCGCGTCGGCGAACACGACGTAGCGCATTGGTCCCCGCGTGAGGCCGTCGAACGGATAGCAGGTGACGAGCGCGAGGCGCGGGGTCTTGCCTCCGGCGGAGATGCCGGAGGCTTGCGCGTGTACGATGGCGGAGCCCGTCATGCGGTAGCGCACCGTGCGGCCCTCGGGCGTCGCCACGTCGATCTCGTCGCCGGGCTTCAGATCCTTGATGAACGCGAAGTGAGTGTCCCGGTGAGCAGCGATGACGGTGGTGCCGCTTGCCCCTGGCCCCGCCGAGGCGGCAACGTGGGCGGGGCCGAAGGCCAGCGCCTCGCCGCCCGCTTCTTCGAGCACAATGGCGGAGCGATCGAGGCTCGGGAACGTGAGGCGCGCGACGGGCCAGGTGTCGGCCCAGCTCCAGGCTTTCGTCGGCTGTCCGGTCGCAAGCGTCGTCGCCCAGGCGCGTTCCAGAAGAACTTGCGCCAACGCCGCTTTGGCGCGGATGTAGAGCGCATCGGTCGTGAACGCCGCGCCGACGACAATGAGGACGATCGCGGCGGCGATGACGGCAAGTCGTCTGGAAGCGCGCGCTTCCTCTCCGCCCCGCAAGAGCAGATCGGTCGCCCGCGCTCCCAGAACGCTCAGCATCAGCTGCGCGCCGTCCGTGCCCGGAACGCAAGGAGGAGCAGCGTTCCGGAGGCGAGCATCAGGATGCCGATCACGAGGGCCAAGTCGGTGCCCGCGTCGGTTTGCGGAAGCGCGATGCCGTCGCCGTCCTTGGTGGCCGTGGCTGGCTCCTCGTTCATCGCGAGCTTCTGCATCATCGGTTCGTACGAAGCCTTGATCAGCGGTCTGCCGATCTCCGGTCCGAAGACCTTCTCGAAGTTCCAGCCGTGCGGCAGGTTCGTCGGCATGTCGTGGCTGGTCATCGTTTCACCGGTCGGGCGGCTGGGCGTCACGTCGACGGCGACGAGGCTCGTCAGGCGCGAGACCAAGTGGTGGGCGAGCGCGACCTTCAGGATCTCCGCGTCGACGTCGCCTTCGTTGGCGCCGCGATAACGCAGCGCTTCGATCGACGAGATCTTCGAGCGCGCCCAGAGTTTCGACACGCCCTTGCCTTCCACCGCGGTCGCCAGATCGAGCGACGTGGACCACGGCGTCTTGCCGAGGCTGCCTTCGATGCGCACGCGGCCCGATTGCGCCGGCGTTGCGGCGGTGAGCACGACCGGCTCGCCCTCGTAGAGGTCGGGGATCGGGTTCGGCCACGTTTCGAGCTTCACGCCGTCGGCGACGCGCAGGTCCGTCATGACCGGGCTTTCGAGCTTGTTGAAGAGCTCGGTCATGCGCGCATCGACCTCGGTCTCGGAGCCGATGTGCGTGAACGTACCGCGGCCCAAGCTCGCGATGTGCTCCATCAAGAAGGAGTTCGGCGCGGAGCCGATGCCGACCGTGAAAAGGCGCGAACGGCCGAGCGACCTGCCGATCTCCGCCAGGACTTGATCCTCGTTGCCGACTGCGCCGTCGGTCAGGAAGATCACTTGGCGCAGACGCGACGTATCGTTCGGCGTGGAGTCGGCGAGCGCCGCCTGGAGCGCGGGGAAGATTTCCGTGCCGCCATTGGCGTCCAGGCCCGCGACGAAGCGAACGGCGACGCCCAGATGTTCGTCGTCGGCCGGGACAGCGCCGTTGAAGAGAACCTCCAACGTGTTGTCGAAGCGGACGACGTTGAACTTGTCGCCGGGCTTCAGTTCCTTCAACGCCATCAACAGCGCCGCCTTCGCCTGGCGGATCGACTCGCCGGCCATCGAGCCGGAATTGTCGATGACGAAGATCGCCTCGCGCGGCTGACGCGTTTTCTTGGCCCCGGCCGGGGGCACGATCATGGCGAGGTAGTAGCTGTCGCCGCCGATCGTCTCGCGGAAGAGCGTCGCTTGCGGCAGCGCGTTCGGGGCCAAGGTCCAGTTCAGCACGAAGTCGCGGTCGGCTGGCACGGGGCCGTCGACGGTGACGTTCGCGGTCTTGGGGTCGATGCGATCGACCTTGACCGGGTGGTACGGGCTTTCGATCGCGGCGAGCGCGACGCCGGACTTCAGCGCGACGCGGAGGCTCACCGGGTTGATCTTGCCGTATTTCGGATGGATCACGGGCGGCGTAATCGCGTCGCGGTCCGACACCGGATCGCTGACCGCGACGATCGGCGCGCCCACGTCGTAGCCGACGAGGGCGACGTTCGGTCTCGGGTTGTAGCGGGGGCCCACGACCAGGGGCACGCGGAGCGAGAACTTGTCGCCGTCGAGGCGCATGGCCTCCTGATACTCGATCTGGACGACGATCGTTTCGTGCGGGCCGATATTGGCGACGGCGTTCGTGAAGATGTTCGGGCGCTGCTGTTCGATCAGCGTGGCCTTAAAGCCTTCACGGGCGGCCTTTTCGTAGATCCGGCGCGCTTCGACGCGCTCCTTCACTTCGCCTTCGAGGAAGCGGTCGCCGACCTGCATCTTCAGCGTGTCGACGGCGGAATTCTGGGGCAGCGGGTAGACGTAGACGCCCTCGACCCACTTGTCGGTCGGGTTCTCGAAGCGCTGGGTGATGACCGTGCGGGCGGTCGGGCCCGTGACGGCGATCGAAACGTCGGTCTTAAGACGCGGCGCTTCGAGATACTTGCCGCCCTCCGTGGATTTGAAGAGCAGCGCGCCCGTGCCCATGTCGTCCGGGGTGACCAGGACGGCGGGCTCGAGGGTGGGCGTAGGGTCCGCTTTGGTGACGGCGAAGGCGGTGAGCGTGACCGCCGCGGCGATCAAGCTGGCACGAAGCACGGCGAGCGGCAGGCCGAGAGGCGTGCCGCTGAGGTTCGGGTTCGGTTTCATGAGAGGGGTTCCCCTTGGGCGACGGTCCTGCGTCGCTTGCGGGGACATGAAGCGCCGTGAACGCGACCTGAATGCGATGTGAATGGGGCCATGTATTGTCGAATGAGGCGATTTGATGGTCGCGCGTAGCGGCCGTCACTTAGGCGACGAAGTTGTCATCCGCCGTGTACGGAATATCTGCCTTACTCGGCGGCGAGCTTCAGCGGCGCGACGGGCGCGAGCGACGCCCACAAGTGCTGTGCGGCGTAGGCGCGCCACGGCCGCCAGCGTTCGGCGCGGGCCAAGAGTTCGCGCGGGCTCGGGCGTGCCCCGTCGCCGTTCGCCATCGCGCGCATCAGGCCGACGTCGGCGGCGGGGAACGCGTCCGGTTCGCGGAGCTCGCGCATGGCGATGTATTGCGCGGTCCACTCGCCGATGCCCGGCAGCTTGCACAAGGCGGCCGTGGCTTCGCCGAGACCGCGCCTGGCGCCGAAGATTTGCGGATCGGCGGCGACGGTTGCGGCGAGCGAGGTCAGCGCCCTGGCGCGCGCGCCCGGCATGCCCGTGATCTCCGCCTTCGCGAGGCATTGGGGGCGCGGAAAGATGTGCGTGAGTTTCCCTGGCACGGCCACATCGTCCTTCAGGCGTCCGCCGTAACGTTCGACGAGCCTTCCGGCAAGCGCGATGGCGGCCGAAACCGTGATCTGTTGGCCCAGGATCGCGCGCACCGCCAATTCGAATCCGTCCCACGCGCCGGGCACACGCAAGCCGGGGCGGGCGGCGACGAGCGGGGCCAGATGCGGATCCTCCGACAGGTGCGCGGCGATCACCGGCGGGTCAGCCGCGAGGTCGAAGATGCGGCGCAGGTGGGCAATGATCGAGGGTAGCGCCGACAGCTTCGGGAAGCAAACCGTCGCCTTGAGCGCGTTGCCCTCCGCAGGACACACGGCCACCGTACCTTGCGCGCCGGCGAGATCGATCGTGCGGGCGTAGGTATCGCCGTCGATCATCTCCACGCCCGGGATCGTGCGGTCGCGGAGGAAGGCAAGCATCGCCGGCCAGTCGAAGGGCGGGCGATAGCGCAGAAGGATAACGACCTCACCGCCCTTCCTCGGCTGGGGGTGACGGCGGAGCGCGCTGGGCGGGCGGTCGTAGAGATCGCGAAACGTTTCGTTGAAGCGGCGTACGCTGCCGAAGCCGGACGCGAGCGCGACCTCGGTCATCGTGAGGCCGGTCTCGTGAATGAGTTGCTTGGCGAGCAATATCCGGCGCGTCTGGGCGACGGTGATCGGCGATGCGCCAAGATGCTTGTTGAACAGGCGGCGAAGCTGCCGCTCGCCGACGCCCAAGCGGTCGGCCAGCGCCTCGACGTTGCCGTTGTCGAGCGCGCCGTCTTCGATCAGCCCCAAGGCGCGGGACACCGTGTTCGACGTGCCGCGCCAGACGGCGAGATCGGGCGCGGCCTCGGGCCTGCAGCGCAGACAGGGACGAAAGCCAGCTTCCTGCGCGGCCGCGGCCGAGGCGTAGAACTTCACGTTCTCGCGCTTGGGCGTGCGCGCGGGGCAGATCGGACGGCAATAGATGCCGGTCGATTTGACTCCGATGAACAGACGGCCGTCGAAACGGGCGTCGCGCGTGGCGATGGCGCGGTAGCAAGCGTCGTCGTCAAGATCCATGACCGTGATATTGGCGCGCGGCGGAGCGCAAGTCTCGCGGTTTTCGGACATCATCGTTTCCGACCGAAAGCCGCAGCTTGCCCGATTCTTTTAGGCCGCTTGGCGGGACAGCGTGCGTTTCATCGCCGCTACGCCGAGTTCCATTTGGCCGTCGACGTAGGGCGCGATCTCGGCCGGCAGAAGGTCGGCGATCCAGACGACGCGACACCGTCCCTCGCCCTCCGCAAAAACCTGGAACGAGGCGTTGTGGTGCGTGAGGCGTTCGCTGCCGACAATCGCGTAGACGAGGCGACATGCGCGCTCGTCGCTATCGACGAGCAGCTCCCGCGCCGACGTCCCGTTGGCGAACGTGACGATCCGCGCGTCACCGTCGAGCTTGCAGGCCGTGACGAACCCTTGCGCGAGACGTTGGTCGACGGCCCCGAAGTCGGCAAAGGCTGACCAACGTGCGCCGCCGGTGCGTCGATTGGGAGTTCCTTTCTTATCGATGACATTCCTTGTCTCCCGGTTCTTTCGGCCCGACTCTTTCGCAACGCCGAACGACATGCTGGCGGAAAACGGACGCCATCACCATCGGTGTTCTTTTGTCGCTAAGGTGAACGAAATTTTCAGGCTGCCCGGCGACGCGCGCTGCACTAAGATGCGGGGCCATGAAGAAACCGGTCGTTCTGACGCGCCAAGACCTCTACGAGCGAGTCTGGTCGAAACCGATGAGCGTGCTCGCGCGCGAAGTCGGCGTAACCGGCAACGCACGGGCCAAGATGTGCGACCGCATTCGCGTCCCCTACCCTTCGCGGGGACATTGGGCGAAAGCGCGGAGCGGCAAGGCGCCGGAGTGCCCGCAGCTGCCGCCAGCCATCGACGGTCAAGCCGGACCCATCACGATCTCCGGAGTTCGGGCGCTGTCGCGTCGGGCACAGACGCGTATGTCGCGCGAGGCGCGGCGGGAACAGCTGGTTTCCGTCGCGGCCGACATTCTGATGCGCGAGGGGGCGCAC
>QKCS01000060.1 GCA_003246795.1 Alphaproteobacteria bacterium | reverse complement strand
GAACGGATGAACTTCGTCCGCGTGCTGCAAGGCCAAGGCCTCAGCACCGTGATCTCGAACTGAAAGGCGCGACGGGAGCAAACCCTTCGCGCGGGAGGAAGCCATGGCGCAAAGCAAACCGTTTGATATGGACGACCTCGAGAAGCGCATGAAAGGCGCGGTCGCGACGCTCAAGCACGAGTTCGCGGGCCTGCGCACCGGACGCGCTTCCGTCAGCCTGCTGGAGCCCGTGCACGTCGACGCCTACGGCAGCTCGATGCCGCTGAACCAAGTGGCGACCGTCAACGCGCCCGAACCGCGGCTCTTGACCGTGCAGGTGTGGGACCGCGGCCTTGCGATCGCCGTGGACAAGGCGATCCGCAGCGCGGGGCTGGGCCTGAACCCGCAAGTCGATGGGCAATTGCTGCGTATTCCGATCCCGCCGCTCACGGAAGACCGGCGCAAGGAACTGTCGAAGATCGCCGCCAAGTATGCCGAGGCCGCACGCGTCGCGGTGCGCAACGTCCGGCGCGACGGGATGGAGCATCTGAAGAAGCTCGAGAAAGAGCATCAGATCAGCGAAGACGAACACAAGAAGCAGCACGACAAGGTGCAGAGCGCGACCGACACGCACGTTAAGGAGGTCGACGAGGCGTTGGCCGCGAAGGAGAAAGAGATCATGCAGGTCTAAGCCTGCCTGATCGGCGAAAGATCCCATGCCGTCCGACGCTTCCGCTTCCCAAGCTCCGCGCCCGCCGCGCCACGTCGCGATCATCATGGACGGCAACGGACGCTGGGCGAAGGCGCGCCATCTGCCGCGCGTCATGGGCCATCGCGCCGGGGTCGCCGCCGTGCGGGCCACGGTGCGGGCGGCGCCGGAACTCGGCATCGAGTACCTGACGCTCTACGGCTTTTCGTCCGAGAACTGGAAGCGTCCGCGCACGGAGGTGAACGACCTCATGGGGCTCTTGCGGATGTACATCCGCGAGGACCTCGAGGAGCTGCACCGCAACGGCGTCGAGGTGAAGGTCATCGGCGCCAAGACGCATCTCGAAGGCGACATCGTACAGCTGATCGAGGAAGCGCAGGTCCGCACGCGCGGCAACACGAAACTGAAGCTGATCATCGCCTTCAACTATGGCGGCCAAGACGAGATCGTCGAGGCGGCGCGGCGCATCGCGAAAGACGCGGTCGGCGGCAAGCTGAAACCCGAAGAGCTCGATCGCGAGCAGTTCGCGTCTTATCTCGCGACGGCGGGCATTCCCGACCCGGAACTCGTCATCCGCACAAGCGGCGAACGGCGGCTTTCGAACTTTCTGATCTGGCAGGCGGCCTATTCGGAGTTCGTCTTCACCGACACGCTGTGGCCCGACTTCACCAAGGCGCATCTCGTCGCCGCCATTCAGGAGTTCCAAGGGCGCGACCGGCGGTTCGGCGGCCTCAGCACGACAATGGCGGCGGGCGGGAACACGTGACAGGTCTGCCTGCGGGCTCGAGCCTCTGGCCTCGTATTCTTGCAGCGGTCATCTTGATTCCGGCGGCGCTGCTGGCCGTCTACACGGGGCGTTGGGTCTTGGCGGTCTGGACCGCGGCGGCGGGCTTCGCGATGGCGCGCGAGTGGGTGCGCATCGTCCATCGAACGCCGCTCGGATGGCATCTGGGCTTGCACGTGACGGCGCTCGTCGCGTCGCAGGTTCTGCTCGCGCTTGGCTATGCGGATTGGGCGCTGTCGTCGATTCTCTTCGTTGCGCTGATCGGCAATGTCGTGGCCCAGCGGGTCGGCGAGCGCGGGCTTTGGGTCGTGCTCGGCATCGTCTACATCGCGATTCCCTGCTTGGCCCTCGTCTGGCTGCGTCAACTGCCGCTCTATGGGCTTGAAACCGTTCTTTGGCTGCTGGCGGTCGTGTGGTCGACCGACAGCGCCGCCTTTCTCGCGGGTTCCGCCTTCGGCGGGCCGAAGCTCGCGCCCATGATCTCGCCGAAGAAAACATGGGCTGGCGCTATCGCGGGGCTCGCCGCGGGGGTCGGGATCAGCATAATCTTGGCCGAATTGGCCGGCATGACCGCGTCCGCGCGGTTCATTGGGGCGAGTTTGGTGCTGTCGATACTGACCCAATGCGGCGATCTCGCCGAATCCTTCCTCAAGCGCACCTTCGGCGTGAAGGACGCGTCCGACCTGATTCCGGGCCACGGCGGGGCGCTCGACCGGCTCGACGGGCTCATCTTCGCGACGCTGGGGCTTGCGGCCTATGTCGCGCTCACCAAGACCTCGCCGGTCGCGTGGGCGGCGCCGTGACCGGCCCGCGGGAGCGCACGGTCACGATCTTGGGTTCGACCGGCTCGGTCGGCGTCAACACCATCGAGATTTTGGAGCATCACAACGAACGAACGTCGGGCACGTTTCGCGTCGTCGCGCTGACCGCGAAGACGAACGTTCGTGAGTTGGCAGCGCAGGCGCGGCGACTCAAACCTGCATTCGTCGCCGTCGCCGACGAGGGTGCCTATGGCGCATTGAAGAGCGAACTCGGCGGGACCGATATCGCGATCGGCGCGGGCGCCGAAGCGGTGCACGAGGCGGCGACGATGGAGGCCGAGTGGGTGATGGCCAGCATCGTGGGCTCGGCCGGCTTGCGGCCCACGCTCGCCGCCGTCGCGCGCGGCGCGACCGTCGCGCTCGCCAACAAAGAGTGCCTCGTATGCGCCGGCGATCTCTTCATGAGCGAGGTGCGGCGGAGCGGGGCGACGCTTCTTCCCGTCGATTCGGAACACAACGCCGTCTTCCAAGTGTTCGCGCCCGACCAAGCCTCGGCGATCGAGGGAATCACGCTGACAGCGTCGGGCGGGCCGTTCCGCACGTGGTCCGCCGCCGAGATGGCCAAGGTGTCCCCGGCGGAGGCCTGCAAGCATCCGAACTATGCGATGGGCGCGAAGATTTCCGTCGATTCGGCGACCTTGATGAACAAGGGATTGGAGCTGATCGAGGCGCATTATCTGTTTGGCACGGCTCCTGAACGGCTTTCGGTGGTCGTCCATCCGCAGCAGATCGTTCACTGTCTCGTCGCTTACCTTGATGGATCGGTCCTGGCGCAGTTGGGGAGCCCGGATATGCGTACGCCGATCGCCTATGCCCTCGGATTTCCGGATCGAATCGCGGCGCCGACGCGGCGTCTCAACCTTGCCGAAATCGGCCAGCTGACCTTCGAAACGCCCGATACGACACGGTTTCCGTGTCTCGCCTTGGCACAGCGCGCCTTGCAGAGCCTAGAGGGCGCTCCTACCATCCTCAACGCGGCCAACGAAGTCGCGGTGGAGGCGTTCTTGGCGCGCAAAATCGGCTTTTCCGACATCCCGCGCGTCGTCGAAAACGCATTGGAAAAATGCGAGTCGCAAGCCCACGCGCCTCAATCCGTGGACGAGGCCTTGGCGCTCGACCGCGCCGCGCGCGCGTGCGCCGCGCAGATGCTGAACTGATTCAGCGAACCAACAAGAAACCGAAACCCGGGACGGAAACGAACGATGGAATATCCGACGACGATTTTGGGATGGGCCGGCGTGATCGGCCTCGGCGGGCTTGGGTTTGTATTCACAATCACACTTGTCGTCTTCGTGCACGAACTCGGCCATTTCTTGGCGGCTCGATTCTTCGGCGTGAAGGTCGAGAGCTTCTCCATCGGATTCGGGCGCGCCATCGCAGGCTTCACCGACCGCCACGGCACGTTCTGGAAGATCGGATGGCTGCCCCTCGGCGGTTACGTGAAGTTCTGGGGCGACGAGGGCGTTTCATCGACGCCCGACCACGAGAAGATCGACCACGCGACGGCCGCCGAAAGGGCGGGCTCGTTTCATCACAAGCCGCTCTATCAAAAGGCGATCATCGCCGTGGGCGGGCCAGTCGCGAACTTCGTTCTGGCGATCGTGATTCTGACCGGGCTCTTCTTCATCTACGGCGTGGCGATGATCTCGCCGCAGGTCGGCCGGGTGATGCCTGGCGCGCCGGCCGCGGCGGCGGGCGTTCAGGTGGGCGACGTTATTCTCGCCATCGACGGGCAGAAGGTGCGCGACTTCCGCGACATCCAGGAAACCGTCACCGTATCTCAGGGACAGCAGCTTCTGTTCCGCATCTCCCGCGCCGGCAAGGAGATCGAGCTTCCCGTGACGCCGGGTTTGATCGAAATGAAGGATCCCTTCGGCAACAAGATGCGCGACACCGGGATCGGAATCGGTCCGGTCGTGCCGCAGGAAGTGGGCAGCGTCGCACCGGAGTCGCCGGCCGCAACCGCGGGCATGAAAGCGGGCGACTTCGTCATCAAGGCGGGCGACAAGGACGTCGAATCGTTCGCCGACATCGCCGCGGCGCTGCGCGAGTCCGACGGTCCGTTGAAGCTGACCTACGTGCGGCGCGAAACCGACGAGGCGGCGAAGAAGGTCGTCGCGAAAACTTACGACATCGAAATCGCCCCGCGCGCCGGACTCGACACGGCCGCAGACATCGATTCCCAAGTGCTGCAAGCGACCGGTCTTGCCGCCACGGTACCGGGCGCGCCGCAGTCTGAAATCGTTGTAACGTTGGGCCCCCTCGAATCGGTTGGGAAGGCCGTCGGCACCGTCCGCTTCATCGTGGTTAAGACGCTGACCTTCATTGGCCAACTCTTGACAGGCACAGGTGACTATCAGCAGTTGTCCGGCCCTATCGGAATCGCCTCGGTTTCTGGCAAAGTTCTCGTGTTCTTCGGCATCGTTCCGCTCATCAACTTGGCGGCGGTGTTGTCCGTGAGCATCGGTTTACTTAATCTTTTTCCCATACCCATGCTCGACGGGGGACATCTCCTGTACTATGGCATAGAAGCTGTACGTGGGCGCCCGTTGGGGGAGCGCGCGCAGGAGCTAGGGTTTCGGATTGGCCTCATTCTTGTGGTCGGTCTGATGCTTTTTGCGACCTGGAATGACCTGACGAAGTTCCGACTGTTCTGATTCCGACTGAGTAAAGCGCGACAAAAGTTTGGCGGCCGCGGGGCGTGATCGAATGACGAGAGTACTGGGAACGGCGTTGGCGCTCTGTGTGGCTCTGCTTCTAGGCGTCACGTCCGCGTTCGCAGCCCCCGCCGACGGCCCCATCGTTCAACGGATCGACGTCGAAGGAAATCAACGGATCGAAGAGTCGACAGTTCTTTCGTACATGGTGATCCGCGAAGGGCAGCCGTACTCTCAAGCGCTCGTCGATCAATCGCTCAAGACACTGTTCGCGACCGGCCTGTTCGCCGACGTGCAGATCGAGTCGCTCAACGGCGGCACGTTCACCGTCGTCGTGAAGGTCGTCGAGAATCCGATCATCAATCGCATCGCGTTCGAAGGGAATTCGAAGATCTCGCAGAAGACGCTGGAAGACGAAGTCCAGCTGAAGCCGCGCATGGTCTTCACGCGCGCGAAGGTTCAATCCGACGTTCAGCGCATCATCGAGGTCTATCGCCGTTCGGGCCGCTTCGCGGCGCAGGTCGAACCGAAGACCGTTCAACTCGCGCAGAACCGCGTCGACCTCGTCTTCGAAATCAACGAAGGGCCGACGACGGGCGTCAACCGCATCATCTTCATCGGCAATCAGGCGTTCAGCGATTCCACGCTGCGCGACAAGATCGCGACCGGCGAGTCCGTCTGGTGGAACTTCCTGCAGTCGAACGACAACTACGACCCCGACCGTTTGACGTTCGACCGCGAGCAGTTGCGCCGCTTCTACCTGAGTCAGGGCTACGCCGACTTCCGCGTCGTCTCCGCCGTCGCCGAGCTCGCGCCCGACCGCAGCGGCTTCTACATCACGTTCACGGTCGAAGAGGGCGAGAAGTACAATTTCGGCAAGGTCGAGATCGACACGACGCTGAAAGACATCGCCGTCGACGATCTGCAGCAGCTGATCCAGTTCCAAGGCGGCGAGCAGTACAACGCCGAATTGATCGACAAGACGGTCGACGCGCTGACGCTCGCCGCCGGCACGAAGGGCTACGCCTTCGTCGACATCCGGCCCCGCGTGCGTCGGAACAAGGAGAACCTGACCGTCGACGTCGTGTTCAAGATCGAAGAAGGCCCGCGCGTCTACATCGAGCGCATCAACATCGTCGGCAACACGCGCACGCTCGACAAGGTCATTCGCCGCGAGATCCGGCTGGTCGAAGGCGACGCGTTCAACCGCGTTCTGATCAATCGCTCGCGCTCGCGCATTCGCGGCCTGGGCTTCTTCAAGAAGGTCGAGATCAACGAAGAGCCAGGCACGGCCAAAGATCGCACCGTGTTGAACGTCGAGGTGGAAGAGCAGTCGACCGGCGAGTTCTCGGTCAGCGCGGGCTTCTCGTCCGCCGACAATGTCGTCGGCGCCGTGAGCCTGACCGAAAAGAACCTGCTCGGCCGCGGCCAGTTCCTGCGCCTGCAAGTTTCGGTTTCGAGCATCCGCCAACAGATCGACCTGCGGTTCACCGAGCCGTACTTCCTCGACCGCAACATGTCGGCGGGTTTCGACCTCTACAACACGCACGCCGTCTACGACGAACAGAACTATGAAGCCGATATCCGCGGCGTCGGCCTTCGGCTCGGTTTCCCGTTGTCGGAGTTCGGGCGCATGGGTTTGCGCTATACGTTACGCCAGGACGACGTGACCTTCACGAGCGGCCTGCAGACGAAAGGCACGACGACACTGTCGATGGCCGGTTTCACATACGCCTACGACGAAAAGGACGATCCGATCGAACCGAAGAACGGCGTCGACTTCGCGCTCAGCAGCGACGTGTCGGGCCTTGGCGGCGACAAGAAGTACATCCGCACGGAGCTGAACTCGAACTGGTACAAGCGTCTGTGGCTGGACGACCTCGTGCTCAACATCGCCGCGACCGGCGGCTACGTGATTGCGTACGACGACCAAATCCTCGAGGTGAACGACCGCTTCTTCAAGGGCGGCGGTTCATTCCGCGGCTTCAAGACCTCAGGTCTGGGCCCGCGCGATATCGCCAATGCGGCGCAGACCCCGCTGTCCGTCGGCGGCGAGCTTTATGCGATCGGCACGGTCGAATTGCGGTTCCCGAACTTCCTGCCTGACGAGTTGGGTATCAAGACCAGTGTCTTCTCGGATTTCGGTACGGTGGGCGTGGTCGAGGATAAGCCGCCGTGCGACATGGACGGCCTGGTCGGCGGCGCAGACCTCGACGGCGACGGCATCGACCTTTGCATCAAGGACGACTTGACGTTGCGTGCATCGGCGGGCCTCAGCGTTTACTGGAATTCGCCATTCGGTCCGGTGCGCCTTGATTTTTCCAAAGTTTTGCAGAAAGAAGACTACGACCAAACGGAAACCTTTCGCTTTAGCGCAGGTACCAAGTTCTAGTCCGCTCCCAGGAGTTACATCGACATGAAGACGACGAAGGCCCTTTGGGCCGTTGTGGCGCTGGCCGCAGCCTCACTTGCATTTGGTAACCTTGCCGCGCAGGCCCAGCCGGCCCCGGCAAAGCCGGCCGCGACCAAGTCAACGGCCGCCACACCCGCCGCGAAAAAAGGCAAGGCGCCGACGGCGGTGATCCTGTTCCTCGACCGCGCGACCGTTTTGCGCCAGTCGAAGGTCGGCAAGGACATGTACGCGCAGGTCGAGAACCTCGCGAAGAAGATGGAGACCGACTTCGCGCCGGAGAACAAGAAGCTGCAATCCGACGTGCAGGAGCTCCAGAAGAAAGCGGGCGTGCTGTCGCCCGAAGCGCGCCAGGCCGAGGTGAAGAAGCTCGAAGCCCGCCGCCAAGCGTTCCAGAAGAAGGTCCAGAATCGTCAGGCGGCGATCCAGGCCGGCCTCGCGAACGCCCGCACGAAGGTGGAAAAGGCGCTTGGTCCGATCCTCGAGAAGATCATGGTCGAGCGGAGCGCAAATCTTTTGCTCGACCGCGGGTT
>QKCS01000032.1 GCA_003246795.1 Alphaproteobacteria bacterium | reverse complement strand
CGCTATCGATCGCTTGTCGCTGTTCGTCTACGTCCGCCAGGCGCCTCATCGCGTTCGGGCGCGCATGTTCGCACCTTTGAGCAACATTCCGGAGGACCCGGCGACCGGAAGCGCGAGCGCCGCGTTGGGCGGATTGTTCTCGTCGCTGGAAGGCGATGCGGCGACACTCGAACTCACTATCGATCAGGGCGTCGAGATGGGGCGGCCGAGCGTGATCCAAGTCGACGTCACGACTCAGAACGGCGTGCGCGCCATCCACATCACCGGCCAGTGCGCGCCCATGATGCGCGGAACCATCTCGCTCGGCGGCGCGCTATGAACGAGACGATGCTGCTCGCGCTCGCCACGTTTTGTTTCGTCTCGTCGATCACGCCGGGACCGAACAACATGATGCTCTTGGCGTCCGGCGCGAATTTCGGATTCCAGCGCAGCGTGCCGCACTTCATGGGCGTCGCCCTTGGATTCGGCGTCATGGTGCTCGCCGTCGGATTCGGCGTCGGCGGGATTTTCGTGGCCTACCCTGCTCTCTACGTCGTCTTGCGGGTCGTGGGCGTCGCCTATCTGCTGTGGCTCGCGTGGCGGATCGCGACGGCGAGCGGCCTTGGCGACGGACATGCGTCATCGCGACCGATGACCTTTCTGGAGGCGGCGGCCTTTCAGTGGGTCAATCCGAAGGCCTGGGCGATGGCCCTCGGCGCCACGACCGCTTTCGTCGCGCCCGGCGAATTCGTCATCGGCGTCGTGGTCGTCGCGGCGGTGTTCGTGGCGATCAACCTGCCGTGCGTGGCGTCATGGGCCGGGTTCGGCGTCGTCATCCGCCGTTTCCTTGCCCGGCCGTGGACGCTGCGCGCGTTCAACGTGACGATGGCGTTGCTGCTCGTCGGATCGCTTTATCCGATGTTCGAAGGCCTCGGGCAAAGCGCCTGAGGCCTTCGACCTCGTTTACGCCGCTTGACGCTGACGTTCGGCCATTTCCTCGGCCACCGCCTGTTTGACCGACGGGCGCGAGGTGGCGCTGGTGATAGGTGTCGATGTTGGGCCAGCGGGCCAGGTCGGCGCCCAGGTAGCGGAACCAGTTCAACAACGTCACCAAATATGCGTCGGCCACGGTGAAGTGGTCGCCGACCAAGACCTCCCGATCGCCGAGGCGGCGCGAGATATAGGACAGCGTCGGTTCGAAGAGCGCCTTCGCTTCCGCCTTCACGGAGTCCAACGCCGGCGGCGAAATGACGGCGTGGAAGATGTGCTTGTGCACCTCCGTCGCGAGGTAGTGCAGCGCGTCGATGAGTTCGTAGCGCTCCGGCGTGCCCCAGGCGGGTGCGAGTTTTGCCCCCCGGATTCTGGTCCGCCGCGCGAGGGGCGCGGCCAACCGGTCGTCTGTCTGCACGCGGTAGGGCATGGCGGGCGCGATTTCGACGCCTTCGCGCGCGCCGTCCGGAACGATTTCGACGTGATCCGCATCGACTGGCCCGGCCAAGGACGTTCGGCGCCGGACCACGAGCCACCGTCCCCTGCGCGCTACGCCGCGCTGCTTCGCGGCGTCGTCAAGGCGCTCGCGATCGAGCGGCCGATCGTGCTCGGCAGTTCGATCGGCGGGACGACCGCCATTCTTTATGCGTCGACCGATCCGGTGCGCGCGCTCGTGCTGTGCAGCCCGGGCGGCCTCGTCGATATGACGCCCTCCGTCACGCGGATCTGCAACGCGTTCTCGCGCTTCTTCGGGGCCGGCGCTAGGGGGGCATGGTGGTTCGGAAGCGCGTTCTCTGAAGGACGCGATGCCGCCGATCAAAGACATGCGAACGGCCACGGTCACGCGCTTGGGCGGCAAGCATGCGGCGTTCCTGGAACGGCCCGGCAGGTTCTCGAAGGCGTTCAAAAAGTTCGCGAAGTCTTTGGATCGGTCGTGACTGCAGAATGCGAATTCGGCTAGACCGCGTTCGTTAGGTCCAGCACCAGTCGCGGCAGCGAGCGACCGGGGATGGAGGCGGACGGCGCGACGCCGTCGTCGCGCGCGCCCATGCGTCGATAGAATGCGGCGGCGCCGGGGTCCGCTTCGATGGCCAGTCGGTCTGCGCCCATGTCCTTTGCCGTCCGCACCGCCCAGGCGAAGAGCGCGCGACCGGCACCGCTTCGCAGACGGTCGGGTTCCACAAACAGTTTCTCCAAATAGGCGACGTCGCCCGCCGCGGAGACTTGAGCGACACCGACAATCACGTCATCCGCCTCGCCGACCTGCAAGCGCGACGCGCTCATATCCTCTTGCGTCAGCGTGAGTTCGGCGCGGCACGCCTGCATGAACGCGTCGTCGTAGCCCCAGACGGCTTTCGAGCGCATGCACAGATCGCTCAACGCGGTGAGTTCACTCGCGCGGGGCTCTCGCAAATGGAACATAGATCGACTCTGTCTCCATCCTTCGGCTACGCAAGACCTTTTCCGCACGATTGCGCGTTGGCACCTCCAACGGCAGTGCTGAAGTGACAGTGCGACGTTCGGATACAGAACGTCCCGGCAACGACGCGCGAGATCATCGTCATGCGGTTCTTGCAAGAAGTTTTTATTCGATTCTTTTTCGCGTGAAGGAATTGGCTATTTTCTGCTGGGCGCATGTCGTGCGCATCGTGAGATTCGCAGAAATTCGAACCTAGCACGTCGTGCGCCAGTGAACTTTGGACGTTGACGAGCGTTCGATGTTATGGACAATCGCGATCACCAACGACATACGAACCGTATCACATTTCGATGCGGAAATGTTTTGAAACCCCCCGCTTTTCTGCAGCCCACATTGGCCTCTCGATGAGCGGCCACGGATAGCGCAAAATGACAGACAACAGAATCTGCGACTGCATCCGCCCAATCAAGACGCTCACGCACGGGCCGACACGCGCCACGTAGCGTGCGGCCCCCGAGCCGGCATTCCAGACACAGCTAGACAAACCACCGACCGCAACCGCGCGGGCGCTCGCACGTCACTTTTGCGGATGTGACGACGGCGAGGGGCTACGACCACTCGCGACGGGAGCATTGCCGCCGCCAAAGACAATCATTGTGCAGGGAGAGACAACAACAATGACGGCACGCGAACGAATGGACGATCCTCCGCTGACCGCTCTGTGGCGGCGCGCCTCCGAGGTAATGCGGAACGAAGTCGGCGAGAGGCCGTTCAAGACTTGGATCTGGCCGATCGTGCCGGTTTCGGCAAACGAAGAGACGATCGTGCTCGCCTGCACGACCGACTTCGAAGCCGAACGCGTCGCGAGCCGGTTCGGCGAGAAAATCGCCAACGTTCTCGCTCGATTGTCGGGGATGGAGCGCGCCGTCGATTTCGTCGTGTTGCCCAAGCCGCAGCTGCTTCACGCCGCCGAGGCGACGACCGAAGCAGCGCCCGCGCTGGTTGAAGGCTCCATCCCTCTCGATCCGAAGTCGACGTTTGCCGCGTTCGTGATCGGGCCGTCGAACGCGGCCGCCTTCAACGCGGCGCAAAATGTCGCGGCGGGGACTGCGACACGCGCCAATCCGCTCTTCATCTTCGGGCCGACCGGAACCGGCAAAACGCACCTGCTTCAGGCGGCCGCCGCGCGCATGTTGGAGCGCGATCCAAAGCTGCGCGTGCTCTACCTGACGTCCGAAGCGTTCGTGCGTGGTTTCGTAACCTCGCTGAAAGACCGCAAGACGCTTGCATTCAAGGATCTGGTGCGCAACGTCGACGTTCTTTTCTGTGACGATGTGCAGTTCCTCGAAGGAAAGGCGGCCAGCGTCGAGGAGTTCTTCTTCACGTTCGACGACCTAATCGCGCGCGGCAAGCAAATCGTTCTTTCCGCCGACCGGTCGCCGTCGCTGATCGAACAACTGCCGGAACGGCTGCGCTCGCGGTTGATCAACGGCGGCGGCGTCGAGATCACGCTCGCGGACCTCGACCTTCGCTTCGCGATCCTGCAGGCGAAGGCGAAGCGGCTGACCCAAGAGGCGCCGGGGTTTTCCGTCGGCGACGACGTCTTACGGATGATGGCGGCGCGCATTCAGGCGAATGTGCGCGTGTTGGACGGGGCGCTCCGCCGCCTTGCGATGCAGAGCAGCAATACCGACGAGGCGATCACGTTCGAATGCGCGCAAATCTGGTTGGCCGACTTTCTCAAGGCGCACAACAAGCGCGTGACGTTGAGCGAGATCGGGCAAGGCGTGGCGCAACATTTTGGCGTGACGCCGCGCGACCTGCTTTCATCGTGCCGACGGCGGGAGTACGTGCGGCCGCGGCAGGTGGCGTTCTTCGTGTCGCGACAATTGACCAATCGCTCGTTTCCGGAAATCGGCCGCCACTATGGCAAAGATCACACAACAGTGATGCACGGATGCGACCAGGTGCGTCGCCGTTGCGCGACCGACCCTACGTTCAAGGCTGAAGTCGAGACAATCCAGCGCTCCATCCGCGACTGGGAGGATCAAGGCGACAAGAACAACAAAAACTGACAACAAGAACAGCCTTGGGTAGGCGGCGGTTCGCTTTGCGGCGGACCGCCGTTTCGATGTGCGCAGGCGATGAGCAGCGATGGCTTCGACTTGCGGCGTGCTGTACGGTCGCGCGTACCAGACGGAGTGCGCGCGTGGCCGACGTTTTTGACATCTATCGCGACGAGTTCCGCAGCCGCGTCTTGGGTGGGCGACCGCGCTCAACCCTCGAGGTCGGCAGCGGCAACGGCGCATTTCTGAAAACGGTTGCGGGCGAGGTGGGACGGCTTGTCGGGCTCGATCCGGACGCCGACGCGGTTTCAAATCTGAAGTTGGAGGGCTTCGAGGCGGCCTTGGGGTCGGCCGAACGGCTTCCGTTCAAGGACAGCGAGTTCGACGTCGTCGTGTTCTCCTTCGCGCCGCACCACATCGCCGACTGGGCGACGGCGCTCTGCGAAGCGCTGCGCGTCGCGCGGCACAGCGTGGAGATCCTCGACGTCTGGTATGACGACACGGTCGCCGACCAGCGCACGGCGCTCGACTATGACCGCTGGCTCAAGGCGATCGACCGGCGCGGCGGGATGGTTCACCTCGACACGCTGTCGCCCGGCGAGCTGCTCGCGCCGGTGATCGCGCGGCGGGACGTCACGTTCGACTATGTGTGCCGGCGCATCGCGGACGCGCAGAACATCGAAGAGACGATGAAACTGGGCGCAGAGTATCTGGCCAAGGTCGACAACGACCCGGCGCTCAAGCGCGCGTTCGACGAGATCGTCGCGCGAGCCCACCGCGACGGGATGTCGAACGAGGGCTGCATCCAGATGACGATTGAGATGCGCCAGTAGCGGGTCAACTCTCCGCGCCGCGCGCCTGCTTCATCAAAACTTCCGAAACCTCGTACACCGCGCTCGGGCGCGCCGAGACACGGGCGTACCAGTCCGCCAACACTTTGCAGTCTTCCGGCATGTCCACGCCGATGAAGCGCGCGAAATCGAACGTCGTTTGCGCCACGATGTCGGCCATCGTGTAGCGGTCGCCCGCGACGAACGGGCGCCCGGAGATCTCCTTGTCGAAGAGGCGGCAGGCGCCATCGAAAACCTTGCGATTGGCGGCGCCGTAGTCCTTGAACTGCCCGCCGAAGGCCTGGGTCGCGACCGCCGCGGTGAAGGGATGCGTGTGGACCCAAATTTGACCCACCGGCTGCATCAGGCGGAACTCGACGCGGCGGACCCACATATCGACGACGGCACGCTCCTTGGCGTCGCGGCCGAAGAGGTTTGGTTCGGGATGCACCTCTTCGAGGTAACGGCAAATCGAAACGCTTTCAGCCACGTGCGATCCGTCGCCAAGTTCAAGCACGGGGACTTGACCCAGCGGGTTGCGCGCCAGGTGTTCGGGCGACTTATGCGCACGTTTGGCCAAAGGCGTCGGCACCAACTCGACGTCGATGCCTTTTTCCTTCAGGAAAATGCGCACGCGGCGCGGATTGGGCGCGGGGTCGTTTTCGTTGAAGAGGCGCAACGTTAGTTCACCCGGCGTTCTTTGCCCATCCAATACGGCTCGCGCAGTTCCCGGCGGAGGACCTTGCCGGAGGGGTTGCGCGGGATCGTGTCCACGAAGTCGACGGATTTCGGCACCTTGTAGCTTGCGATGCGCGTCTTGCAGAAGGCGATGATGTCTTCGGCCGTCGCCTGCTGGCCTTGCTTCAAGACGACGATGGCCTTCACCGCCTCGCCCCATTTGTCGTCTGGCACGCCGATGACGGCGCAGTCGGCGACCGCCGGGTGCGCCATGACCGCATTCTCGACCTCGGCCGGATAGATGTTCTCGCCGCCCGAGACGATCATGTCCTTCACGCGATCGTGGATGTAGAGGAATCCCTGCTTGTCGAAGAAACCGGCGTCGCCGGTGTAGAACCAACGCTTCTCGCCGCCGAAGAATGAGCGCTTCGTCTTGATCGCCGAGGCTGTCGCCTCCGGCTTGTTCCAGTAGCCCTTCATGAGCGTCGGGCCCGCGATTACGATCTCGCCGATCGCGCCCTGCTTCACCTCGCGGTCGTTCGCGTCGAACACTTTGACGTCGAGGCCGGGATAGGGCTTGCCGCAGGAACGCAGCCGTTCGCCGACATGGTCCTCGGGCTGCAGCGCGGTGCCCGCGCCCACGGTTTCGGTGAGGCCGTAGAGCTGCGTGAAGCCGCAGCCTTTGAAAAGCGCCTGCGCGTTCTTAAGCGTTTCCTCCGCGATCGGCGAGGCGCCGTAGAACATCGCCTTGACGGACGAAAGGTCAGTCGTCTTGGCGCGCGGATGCTGGGTCAGCATCAGGATCACGGCGGGGACCAAGAACATGTTCTTGATCTTGAACTTGGCGATGAGGTCGAAGATCTCGTCGGGCACGACCGTCTTCATGACGATGCCCTGCGAACCCTGCGCGAGCGTCGTGAGGCCCATGTTCGTTCCCGCGACGTGGAAGTTCGGCATTGCGACGAGGTTCATGTCGCCGGCGTCGAAGTCGCCCCACTTGGCGTCTTGGGCGGCCTTGAAGAAGGCCATGTAGTTGCCGTTCGTGAGCTGCACGCCCTTCGGATGACCGGTCGTGCCGGAGGTGTAGAGCTGGATGGCGTCGTCGTCGGCCTTGATCTTGAGGTTCGGGTCCTTCGCGCTCTGGCCGTCGCGCCACTGAACATAGGCGGGCCACGAGGCGTGGCCGCCGTCGACCGCGATGACGTGCTTCAGCTTCGGGCAGTCCTTCTTGACCGTTTCGATCAGCGGGACGAATTCGGCGCCGACGAAGACGACCTCGCAGCCCGCGTCGTTCAGGACATAGACCACTTCGGGACCGGCGAGGCGCCAGTTGACCCCAACCATGACGGCGTTCGCCTTGAACGAGCCCAGCAGGACTTCGAAGTACAGGTCCGAGTTCATGCCCATGTAACCGACGCGCGCGTGCGGCTTTGTCCCAAGCGCGATCAGGCCGTTCGCAACCTGGCTCGCGCGCGCGTCGAGCGCGGCGTAAGTGGTTTCCCGGCCTTGGAAATACATCGCAGTCGAGTTGCCGCGTTTGCGGGCCTGCTGGCGCGGAATGTCGGCCAGCACCTTGAGGCCGGTGAAATCGTACATCGGCTTCGTTCCTCCCCATGAGACATTCGTTTTTTTGCACTCTAACGTGGTGAGACGCAGAGGCAATGGCGCGGTTTCCACGAAACCGCTTTCCTGACGCTCTCCGTCGGCTAGAGTGCGGCCGTCGCCACTCAACCGAAGAGACCTGTTTCATGGCACGCGTGCCCTACCCCGATCCCAAGATGCTGTCCCCGGAAACGCAGGAAGTGTTCGGCAAAATGCCGCCGCTCAACATCTTCCGCATGATGGCGGGAGGCGAAGGACTGCTGCAGGCGTTCACCCGGATGGGGAACTACATCCTGTTCAAGTCGAAACTCGATCCCGTGCTGCGCGAGATCGCGATCATCCGCGCGGGCGTGCTGTCGAAGGCGAAGTACGAGGTGCATCAGCACGAACGGATCGGACGCGATCTCGGCATGAGCGAGGCGATGATCAAGGCGATCCACGCCGGGCCCGATCACGCCGC
>QKCS01000278.1 GCA_003246795.1 Alphaproteobacteria bacterium | reverse complement strand
GTCGTTTCGGCGATCGGAAAGCGCACGTTCGCGCCGATGTTAAAGACCGCGACTTCAACCACGCCGATTTCACGCTCGATCTCGTCGAATAGCGCGACCACGGCGTCTTCGCTGCGCGCATCCGAGCCGAAGGCATGCGCCGCGCCGCCCGCCGCTTCGATCTCCGCGACCAGATCCTTCAGTCTGTCCTTCTCGCGCCGCGTCACGCAGGCGGCGTAGCCCTCGCGGGCGAAACGGCGCGCAATTGCGCCTCCAGTCGCGTCGCCCGCACCGACGATGAGGGCGACCGGCGGTCGCGCGGCGCCTTTCGATGTCGACATTCTGCGTGCTCCCTATTCCGGCCGGTGCGAACTCTAGCCCGGCTTCGATTTGCCGCCTATTCGTGCCGTTTTGGGACCCAAGAGAAGTTGTATCGCGCGGCCAGGCGGATGTGTGGTTGGCCGCTTTTCTTCAGTCCTTTCTCGCGGTATTTGTTGACTTGTTTGGGGCTGCCCTCGTCGGCTGTATATTTGAGCAGTTGGGGGGACAATGTGGACTGAGTGAAGGACTGCACTGATTATGCGGAAATCTGGAACTGTTAAGTGGTTCAATCAGGCGAAGGGCTACGGCTTCATTCTGCCGGATGGCGGCGGCGCCGACGTTTTCGTGCACGTGTCAGCGCTGACCAAAGCCGGATTGCAGTCGCTCGCCGAAGGGCAGCGCGTGACCTACGACTTGGCTCAAGACCGCGGCAAGACGATGGCTGCGGAGTTGGAACTCGACGGCCCGGCGCCGCCGCCGCGTCCGGGCGGCGGTGGGTTCGGCCGGAACGACGGCGGCGGGTTTCGCCCGCGACCAGGCGGCGACGGCGGACGTCCGGGCGGTATGGGGCGCGCGGGTCCGGGTGCCGGGCCGCGGCCACACGCCGGCATCTTCGACGCGCTCAACATGGTCGTCATGCGGGTGCGCGACCTGAAGACGGCGCGCGCCTGGTACGAGCGCGTATTGGAACTGAAGGTGGCCGAAGAAAATCCCTCGGGGCAGACGGTCGTCCTCGACCTCGGTCGGGGCGCCAATCTGTGCCTGTTCCAGCTCGGGCCGGACGAGACGCCGGCGGACCAGCAGGTCGCCTCATCGTTTCCGAATTTTCGCACTGCCGACGTCGAGGGGACGCATGGTAAGCTTGATGGGCTCGGGGTTTCCGTGACGCCGCTCAAGGACTCGGGCGGCGTGAAGTGGTTTTCGTTCTTCGATCCGGACGGCAACCGGATCGACGTGGTACAGAATCGCCCGCGCGCGTTCTAAGCGGGGGTCTTTCGAACTTCGAGGAGGACCATCCATCCATGTCTCATAGCGCGATTGACTGGGATGTCGCGCCCGATCACGGCCAGGACCCGGACAACCAGCCGCCGACCGTCCTGCCCGTCAAGCGACCCCGCCCCGTCCGCCATGTCGGCGTCATCAAGCTCTACACGCCGCCCAAAGCCTACGGCTATGTCAGCGGCGGCGGCTGCGACGCGATCTTCAACATCGACGACGTGGCGCCGGCCGACCGGGCTTGGCTGATCAACGGCCAAGCGGTGACGTTCCACGTCGTTCAGGGTCCGGACGGACGGATCGCGAAGGAGGTTCATATCGACCGTACCTCGCTTCCGCCGCCGCCCGACGACGGTCAGGTGTTGAAGGGCTGGCGCTGACCGATCGATGATCTTCGCCAAGCGTGTGTTTCAGGTCGCCGGCATCTACGGCGTCATCGTGGTCCTTTTGGGCTATGCGGCCTATTTTCTCGGCGTCGACGAGACGGCGTACGTCACCAACCACCCGGAGACCGTCCATGGTTTCTTTTTGGTGACCTTCGCCTGGCAGATCGCGTTTCTGATCATCTCGACCGACCCCGTGCGCTACCGCCTCTTGATGCTGGCGGCGATGATCGAGAAGTTTCCGTTCACCCTTGCCGTCCTCTTGCTCTATGCGGCGGCCTCATCGACGGAATTCTCGGCGTCTTGTTCGGCGTCAGCTACGTGATGACGGACGACCCCGCGTCGGGTTGAACGCAAGAACGCGCGCCGACAAATTCTTTTCGTCGATGCAACAAGTTTTCAGCATTTCTTAGAGCGCCGTTCGTACTGTCGAATTCGCAGGCACGGGGCGTTCGGCCGTTCAGAGCGCGTTCACCCGCACTAACAAATCGTAACACGCCGTCGTGGGGACCTAATCGTGGGGGCGCTTGGCATCATCGTCGGATGCGCGTTGAGCGTATCATCGCCTGGCGCGGCCGCGTTCGACGAGGTTCGCGCGCTGGCCCGTGAGAAGGCGGCCGCGGTCGCCCTGCTCAAACGCAAGCCCGCGCGCCAAGTCGCGATGCTCGTCAACGACCGCGTGTTCGTCGCCTATCTGAATGCGACGACCCAGGGCGAAGGCGTGCGGATCCGCGCGCGCATGACGTCGGTCCTGTCAACGTTGGTCGGCCGCTTCGGCATCGGCCAGGTCGCCTTGGTCGACCGCTCCGGTGAGGTCGTCGTCAAGGCCGGCAAGAGCGGCGGCATGAGCCTCGCGGCCGACCCGGCCGTTCAGAACACGTTCACGCGGAAGGATGCGGGCGCGACGTCCGTCCTCGCGCGTGGCGACCTCACGCATGCGGCGCCGGTCGTGCGGCGCGGCGAACGCGAGTTCGTGCTCGGCATCCGCCAAAGCCTGACGCCGTATCGTGAGGCGCTCCAACGCGGCGTCGACGGCGAGCGGTTTGTCGTGCTTCTGGACGACAAAGGCGCCGTCCTTTGCGACTCGCGCGACAAGCCGTGGACGCGCGGTCGTTTGGTGGCGGGCATGAGCTTCGCCGCGCTGCGCAAGGCCGTCAAAGGAACCCGCGACGAAGGCGCCGGTGAAATCACGCGCGGCGACGCCCGCTATGCCGTGGGCTACGAGACCGTCGACGGTTGGACCGTCCTCGCGGTCGAAGCGGTGCCCGTACCGTCCGCATGCGCGAAGGGGGCGAAGCGGCCATGTGGCTGAGGATTAGAATCATCGCCGCCTTTGCGTTGTGCGCCGTCGTTCCGACCGTCGTGGGCATCGCCGGCGTGTGGCTGGCGGCGGTCTACGTGTTGGGAGACACGGCGGCGCGCGACCTTCAGAGCGAAACGCGCTCGGCCGCGGCCGCGATCGACCAGCGGCTCGCGCTCGACCTTGAAGACTTGCGCGCGTGGGGCTCGCTTCCGGTCATGCAGGAAGCCTTGATCGACGACGACGGCGGCGACATCGCGCGCGCCATCGCCGACTTGAAGGGACAGTATCCCGATTTCGCCGATCTGTTCGTGACGAACGCGCGCGGCAAGG
>QKCS01000335.1 GCA_003246795.1 Alphaproteobacteria bacterium | reverse complement strand
CCCATCCTGCGCGCTTGCTTACGCTTGCGATCTCCGACGTCGTCGGCGACGACCCGTCGGTGATTGCGTCCGGGCCGACGGTCGCCGATCCGACGACGCAAGCCGAGGCCAGCGCGATCTTGAAGAAGTATCGTGTCCCTGCCCCGCCAGCGGCGGAACGCGTATTGGCAGATCCGACGTTCGAGTCGATCAAGCCCGGCAATCCCAAACTTGTGGGCGCCGAAATGCGCATTGTGGCGCGCAGCGCCGACGCGCTCGCTGCGGCGTGCGACGAAGCCCATCGGTTGGGTGTCGAGACAAAGATCATCGGGACGAACCTCGAAGGCGACGCCCGGGGCGCTGCGCGCGCTCATGCGGAAATCGCACGCGAGGCGGCGGCGGGCTCGCGGCCGGTCGTGCTGCTGTCCGGCGGGGAACTCACGCTCGACGTCGTTGGCGCCGGACGCGGCGGCCGCAATCGCGAATACCTGCTCGCTCTCGCCCTGGCACTGCAGGGAGCCGAGGGCATTTGGGCGCTCGCGGCGGACACTGACGGCATCGACGGCAACGACGACGACGCCGGCGCGTGGATCGGACCGGGCACGCTTGCGCACGCGGCGCGAGCGGGGCTCGACCCCAAACAGTGTGCCAAAGACAACAATGCCGGAAAGTTTTTTGCCGACCTCGGGCAGAGCGTGGTCACGGGCCCAACACGCACGAATGTGAACGATTTTCGCGCGATCCTGGTGCAACCCTCGGTTTGACGCGACGGCGCGAGGGGTCGAGACTCGCGCCGGTGATTCTTCTGCAGATGCTATCGATGTCCCGTCTGCGCGTCCTGGTCTTGGCGCTGTCGCCGCTTGTCCTCAGTCTGACCGGCGCACCCGCGCAGGCCAAGTTCACGGTCTGCAACAAGACGGAATACGCGCTGTCCGTGGCGATCGGCCGCTATCAAGGCGGCACATGGGTCAGCGAAGGCTGGTGGAAGGTCGACCCGCAGGGATGCACGGACGTTTTGCGCGGCGCGCTGCAGGCGCGCTATTACTACTTGCGCGGCGTGCATGAAGGCGTCGACGGCGTGTGGAACGGCAACCGGTTCTTCTGCGTCGCCGCCGACAACTTCACGATCAAGGGCCGCGAGGACTGCAAGAAGCGCGGGTACGGGCAAGTCGGCTTCTTTGAGATCGACACGGGCGAATACACGGACTGGGTTCAGAATCTCTCCGACTGACGCACCGACGCGTCGCACGCAACACAAGTCTTGGATCATGCGCCGACGCCGCAATGTGAAGATCGTCGCGACTTTGGGCCCCGCCTCGCGCGACCGACAGATGATCCGTCGTCTGTTCGACGCCGGCGCGGACGTTTTCCGCGTCAACATGAGCCACACGGACCACGCGGGACTCGCCAACTATGTCGCCGACATTCGCGCGGTCGAGGCGGAGATCGAGCGGCCGATTGGGATACTCGCCGACTTGCAGGGTCCGAAACTTCGGATCGGCGCGGTGACGGGCGGCGGCGTCGATCTTGTGGCGGGTTCGAAGATTCGGATCGATCTCGATCCTTCACCCGGCGACGCGCATCATCTTTGCCTGCCGCACAAGGAGATCTTCGCCGTCCTGAAGGAAGGCGGACAGCTGCTGATCGACGACGGGCGACTGCGCCTCAAAGTCGAAACCGTATCGCCGGAGAGCGCCACAGCGACCGTCGAAGTCGGCGGCCGGTTGACGGACCGCAAAGGCGTGAACGTCCCCGACGTCGTGCTGCCAATCGCGGCGTTGTCGGTGAAGGACCGCGCGGATCTCGACCGCGCGCTGGAACTCGGCGTCGATTGGATCGCCCTGTCGTTCGTGCAGCGGCCGGAAGACGTCGCCGAAGCGCGTAAGATCGTCGGTGGACGCGCCGGCGTCTTGTCGAAGATCGAAAAGCCCGCCGCGCTGGAGCGATTGCACGAGATCATCGAGTTGTCGGACGCGCTGATGGTCGCGCGCGGCGACTTGGGCGTGGAGTTGCCGATCGAACAGGTGCCGCCCCGGCAGAAGCAGATCACGCGTGCGGCGCGCGAGGCGGGAAAGCCCGTCGTGGTCGCGACTCAAATGCTGGAATCGATGATTTCGAGTCCCATCCCGACGCGCGCGGAAGTGTCGGACGTTGCGACAGCCGTGTTCGACGGCGCCGACGCCGTGATGCTGTCGGCGGAATCGGCGTCCGGCAAATATCCGGTCGAAGCGGTCGAGATGATGGACCGGGTGGCGCGCTCGACCGAGCGCGACGTCCACTACCGCATGTTCATCGACGCGCAGCGATCGGAGCCGGAATCGACCACGCAGGATGCGATCACCGCGGCGTCGCGGCAAGTCGCGCAGACGTTGAAGGCGGCGGCCATCGTGTGCTGGACGGGTTCGGGCTCAACCGGGTTGCGCGCCGCGCGGGAGCGGCCCAGCGTGCCGATCATCGTGCTGACGCCGGTGGCGGGGACGGGCCGGCGTCTTGCGATCGCATGGGGGCTGCATTGCGTCGTGACCGAAGACGCGCACGACTTCGAGGATATGGTCGACCGCGCCTGTCAGATCGCGTTCCGCGAGGGTTTTGCGCAGACCAATCAGCGCATTGTTGTGACGGCGGGCGTTCCGTTCGGCACGCCGGGCGCGACGAATCTGCTCCGTGTCGCCTTCGTCGGCCGCAGGACCGGCTGAGGCCTAGGTCGGCGGCTTGCGCTCGACTTCGATCGTCAGTTGACCGGCTCGACGCGCGATCGCTTCCATCATCGGATTGATCGCAATCGCACGGCGATAGGCATCCAACGCCGCGCGTTTGTCGCCAGCCTGATCGGCGAGGCGGCCGACGAGCGCCAGGGCCTTGAAATGGCGAGGCTCGAGATCGAGCGTCTGCGCCAGATCCGCCGCCGCTTCCTCCAGGCTGTCCATGGCAATGAAAAGCTCTGCGCGGCGAAGCCAGACTTCCGCAAAGGCCGGTTTCATCTCGATGACGGCGTCAAGCAGCCTCTTGGCCGTGGCGAGGTCCTGCACCTCGGCTGCGGCTTCCGCGCGCGCCATCAAGACGTCGACCGTGTCGCTGCCCGAACGCGTCCAAATCGCCGTGATCTGCGCTTCGAGGTTGACGGCTTCCGGCAGGGAGCGCACGGCGGCCAATTGGTTAAACAGGCGATTGAGCTGCGGGTCCTTTTGATCGGCGGACGCGGGAACCGCCGCAGCCGCGAAAGCGATTGCAAGGAGGAGGGTGCGCATATTGGTATGGTAGAGTGGCGACGGGGGAAAATCCACGCGGCAATGGCATGAAGATCACCCGGCGACATCTTTCGGGTCTGGCGGCAATGTTGCCGTTCGCGGGCTTTGCGTCCGCCGCGCCCGTGCGCGATCCGGACGTCGTGATCGTGGGCGCCGGCGCCGCCGGAATCGCCGCCGCGCAGATTCTCGTCAACGGCGGGCGGCGTGTGCAGATCGTCGAGGCGTCGTCGCGAATCGGCGGACGCTGTTACACCGACACGGCCACATTCGGCGTGCCGTTCGACCGCGGCGCGGCGTGGCTCAAGGGCGGCGCGGCAAATCCGATCGCAGGCTTGGCGCGGCTCTACCGGTTCGACCTCACGGATCATGACGCGCACGAACTGACATTTCTGCAGGGTACCGATCGTCCCCTGCCCGACAACGTGGCGTATGAACGTGCGTTCGATATGGTCAGCGAGACGCTGGCGCACGCCGCCGAAGAACCCGGCGACCGCGCTGCAGGCGACGTTGTGGCGTCTCTCACGTCGCAGGGCGGCGATGCCTGGATACCGGCAGCACTCGCGGCCGTTGGTCCACTCGACATGGGCGTCGACCTTGCAGACCTGTCGGTGACGGATTGGTTCCGGCGCGAGGAAGAGGAGACGCGCCGGCAAATCCGGCAAGGTCTGGGCACGTTGATCGCGCGCTTCGCGTTCGAACTGCCCGTTGCCGTGAATGCGAGGGCGCGTCGCGTTTCCGCGAACCGCGACGGCGCGTCGATCGAGACCGATCAGGGCACGCTGCGCGCAAAAGCCGTGATCGTTACGGTTTCGCTCGGCGTGTTGGCGGCGGAAGCGATCGTCTTCGACCCCGCGCCGGATGCGGCGATGCGGAATGCGTTCGGCGGTCTGCAGATGGGACTGTTGCACAAGATCGCGCTTCAATATGCGCCGCGCAGTCCCGCGGTCGCCTTTCCCGCCGACTCGATCTTGATTCCGCAGGTGATCGACGAACGGGGTCATACGTTTCATGTCCGTCCGCGAAACGACGCCCTGGCCGTCTGCACGGTCGGCGGCTCGCTCGCTCGGGACCTTGCCACGCAGTCGGAGGCGACGAACATCGCCTTCGCGCGCGACAAGCTCAGGACACTCTTGGGCAGCGATGCGGATCGCGGCTTTCGCGCGGGGACGTCGACCGATTGGGGCACAAATCCTTTGACGCGCGGCGCGATCTCGGCTGTTCGGCCAGGCCAATGGTCGGCGCGGCGCGCCCTTGAGACAACGATCGGCGAGCGTGTGTTCCTTGCCGGCGAGGCGCAGGGCGACAAAGCCGTGCAAACCGTGCACGGCGCTTTTCTAAGCGGACAGCGTGCGGCGCGACGGGTGCTGCGGCTCCTCAAGGGCTGAGGCCGCCGGTCGCCCAATCGATCAGCTCGATCGGATGAACGACGGGGACGCCCACGGCGGCGGCGATCTGCGCGAGGCAGCCGATGTTGCCTGTCGCAATGATCTGCGGCTTCGTCGTCATCAGCGCAGCGGCCTTGCGGGCTTGCAGTTGTGCCGCGATCTCTGGCTCGAGTGCGTTGTAGACGCCTGCCGAACCACAGCACAGCGTATCGCGCGGCTCGACCACGTCGAACCCCAGCGAACGCAACACCTGCGGAACAGCGCTCGCCTTTTTCATGCCGTGCGTGAGCGAGCACGGCGCGTGGCAGGCGACGCGCACGCCCTTGACTGCGGTGCTTGCCTGCAAGGGCACGTCGCGAAGAAGGTCGACGATGTCGCGCGTGCGCGAGGCGATGCCCGCCGCATGTTCGCCAAGTTGGAAGCCGTAGTCGCTCATGACGGCGCCGCAACCGGATGCCGTCGTGACGACAGATTCGAAGGCGCGGTCGTGTTCGAGCGATTTGATCTCGGCGACGAGAGCCGCGGCGTACCGCTCGGCCGCTTGCGTCTGGCCGAGATGATGGTTCAACGCCCCGCAGCAGCCCATGCCCTCGACTAGCGTCACATCGAAACCATGGCGCACGAGGACGCGTCGCGCCGCCGCCGTGATCTGCGGCGCGACGACTTCCTGCACACATCCCTGGTGCAGTGCGACTCGCTTGCCGACTGTCGAGTGCGCTTCGAGCTCGACAGGTTGCGGTTTTGCGTGCGGCACCGCGGCTGCGACCTCCAGCGGAGATCGCAGTGCTTTCGGAAGGATGGCGGCGAATCGCGCGGCGAAGCGGCCGAGGCCGAGCAATGGGCTCAAAAGCCTGCGGCGCGGAAGAACGAAGCCCAACGCCCAGCGCACAAAGCGTTGCGACAGCGGACGCGATCCACTGCGTTCGATGTGCGCCCGCGCAGCGTCGATCAGCCGCGGATACTGAACACCGGACGGGCACGTGCTAACGCACGCAAGGCATGACAGGCAACGATCGATGTGCGTCGTGACCTTGGCGCTTGGTCGTACGTTTTTTTCCAGCATGTCCTGGATCAACTGGATGCGGCCACGAGGTCCGTCCAGCTCGTCGCCCAGCAACACATATGTAGGGCACGTCGCCGTGCAGATGCCGCAGTGAACGCAGGCGCGGAGCTGTTGTTCGGCGGCGGCGATATGCGGGTCGGTCAGCTGCTCCCGGCTAAAGTTCGTGCGCATGCGATCAAACGCCGCCGTACATGCGGCCGGGATTGAGGATGCGCAGCGGATCGAACGCGTCCTTCAAGCGTTGCGTCAATGCGGCCGTTGCGGCGTCGGGCGGCGGAAAGACATCGCGCGGCGTTTCGTTTCCGGCTCGAAACAACGTCGCGTGTCCACCCAGATCACGCGCCACGTCGTGCACGCTTGGGGCATCGGTCGCCGGTATCAGCCACACAAGTCCTCCAGCCCAGTCCGCAACCCAGTCCGTCGGCTGCAATCGCTCGATCGCATCAGTCGCGCGCGTCGGCGGCAGCGACAGCCGCCAAAGCGCGTCCTCGCCCGGGAACAGAGGGTGGAGTTTGGCGAGGGTGTCAAACAGCCTTGCACCCGTCTCGTCGTCCAGCGTTTTGGCGCCGCGGGCGAGTGCGCGACTCAACTCTTCGGCACGTGCCTTGACGCCGTCGGCTTGACCCTCGAGGCGGATGAGCGTCAGCGTGTCCTTCGCCGAACCGATGCGCGCCGCCGCGGTCGCCGGAAGAAACGACAGACCCGTCGGATGGAACGGCGACGCCGCGATCGCGCGCACCGCCTGCAGCGCTTCGCCGGCTGCAAGGCCTGCGATCGCCAGTGTGCTGCGCGCGGCACCGCGCGGCACCGCGCGCAAGGTCAGTTCCGTCATCACGCAGAGCGTTCCGAACGAACCCGCAGCGAGTTTGGAAAGGTCATAGCCGGTGACGTTCTTGACGACGCGACCGCCCGCCTTGAAGCGTTCGCCGGTTCCATCGACGGCGGCGAACCCCAACAGATGATCGCGTGGGGCGCCGGCGGCGAACCGGCGCGGACCGGCGATGCCGGCGGCGACGACGCCGCCGATCGTTGCCCGATCCGGCGCTTCGCCCCAGAGCGGCGCGACGTCGCCCGGTTCGAACGCCAGGCATTGGCCGTTTGCGGCGAGCGCTTCTTCGACTTCACGGAGCGGCGTGCCGGCACGGGCGGTGAAGACCATTTCGTCCGGTTCGTACATCGTGATGCCGGACAAGCCAGACAGTTTGAGCACCGTTTCCGTCGCGACGGAACGACCGAGCGCGCGTTTCGATCCGCCCCCTTCGACCCCAAGCGGCGTTCGTTCGTGCGCCGCTTGGCGGATCGCATCGATCACGGCGGCTTCGGTGTCGGGTTTGAGGACGCGCAAGGTGTCAGAGCCGCGGCAGATTGGGAAACGGCATGCGCCCGGCGTGAACGTGCATCGCACCTCCCTCGACACACGCCGACAACGACGGAAAGACCTTGCCCGGATTGAGCAACGCATCGTGGTCGAAGGCACACTTCACACGGCCCTGCACGGCGAGATCCGCTTCATCGAACATCAGGGGCATGAGATCGCGCTTTTCGACACCGACGCCGTGTTCGCCGGTCAGGACGCCGCCGACCTCGACGCAAAGCTTCAAGATCTCGGCGCCGAACGTCTCGGCGCGTGCGAGGTCACCCGGCTTCATGACATCGAACATGATCAGCGGATGCAAATTGCCGTCGCCGGCGTGAAAAACGTTGGCCACGGGCAAACCGAATTCGACGGACATCTCACCGATCCGGCGGAGTACGCCCGGCAAGGCGCGGCGCGGGATCGTGCCGTCCATGCACAACATGTCGGGCGCAATGCGGCCGGCCGCGGCGAACGCGGCTTTGCGGCCAAGCCAGATGCGTTCGCGGTCGGCATCCGCAGTGCTGTTTTCGCAGGCGAGCGCGCCGTTCTTGCGCGCGATTTCTTCAACCTGAGCCGCCGTGGCGCTGACTTCGATCTCGGTGCCGTCGACTTCGGCGATCAAGACGGCTGCCGCATCCTTGGGATAGCCGGGTGCGCAGTAGGCCTCGATCGCGTCCAAGGCGGCGCGGTCCATGATCTCCATCGCCGCCGGGACGATGCCTGCGGCGATCACATCGGCGACGCACTGTCCGGCCGCTTCGATTGAAGGAAACGCGATCAAGAGCGCGTTCGCGCAGGGCGGCTTCGGGCGGAGACGCACCGTCACCTCCGTGACGACGCCGAGCAATCCTTCCGAACCCGTAATCAACCCCAAGAGGTCGAGGCCGCCAGGATCGAGCGCCTTGCCCCCGCAGCGCACGCGGCTGCCGTCCAAGAGCGCAAACTCGACGCCCATCAGGTTGTTCGTCGTCAGGCCGTACTTGAGGCAGTGGATGCCGCCTGAGTTCTCCGCGACGTTGCCGCCGATCGTGCACGCGATTTGGCTCGACGGGTCGGGCGCGTAGTAAAAGCTTTGGTCTTCGACGGCGCGGGTGATGGCGAGGTTCGT
>QKCS01000360.1 GCA_003246795.1 Alphaproteobacteria bacterium | reverse complement strand
CGAGGACGCGCGCAAAATCCTCAGCGCAAAGAAGAACTTGCGCCTACTGCTCGCGGGCGGCTTGCCCGACCCGGCGGTCGCAGGCGTCACATTGCGCACGGTTGCAGGCGGCTTCCTACTCCAATCGCGCGACAGCGGCCGGATCTCGGAAAAGGGCATGCGCGTCGTGACAAAGCGCAAACCCTCCGATCGCGAGATCGCCGACATGATCTTCGCGTTCCGCGTGGCCAAGCACGTGAAGTCGAACACGATCGTCTACGCGAAGGACGGCGCCACCGCAGGCATTGGCGCCGGTCAAATGAGCCGCGTCGACTCTGCGCGCATTGCCGCCTGGAAGGCGCAGGAAGCCGCAAAGGCCGCGGCCTTATCGCAATCACTCGCCAAGGGTTCGGTCGTCGCGTCCGACGCCTTCTTCCCGTTCGCCGACGGTTTGATCGCGACGGCCGAAGCGGGCGCCACCGCCGTCATTCAGCCCGGCGGCTCGATTCGCGACGAAGAGGTGATCGCCGCCGCCGACGAACGCAACCTCGCGATGGTCTTCACCGGCATGCGCCACTTCCGCCATTAGTCGACCGTTTCGGCGCGCTCCGTCTTCACGAAGAGCATCCCGATCCATCCCGCGCCGAGCAGGATCAGGATCGAGGCGAGCCCCACCGCCGTGCTGCCAGACCACTCCGTGAATCGCGCGACGACGAACGGCGCCAAAAACGCGGTCGCCGTCCCGGAAAGCGCGTAGAGCCCGAAGAACTCGGCCATCTTCTTCACCGGCGCGATGCGCGCCATCATCGTCCGGCTGTTCGCATAGGACGCCGTGATGAAGATCGCGATGATGATGACGATCGCGACATAGATGATCTCCGGCAACGATTTGAAAAACGGCAGCCCGTGCACAGGCGGGGACGCGGGGTCATAAGAGATGAAGAACAGGATCGTGTCGGGCCGCATCGAAAGGGACAGCACCAGCCCGATCATCGTGCCGCCGACCGCGATCAGGAGGCCGCGCTGCGAACCGAACTTGTGATCGATCCAGCCGCCGAAGATCCCGCCATAGGTCGCGAACACGCTGAGCACGACGCCGTAGACCAAGAGGTCGAGCGTCGTCCACCCGAACGTCGTCGCCGCGTAGCCGCCGCCGAAGATCAGAACGGCGTTGCAGCCGTCGTTGTAAATCATGCGCGTAACGAGATAGAGCGCGACGTTCCGGTAGTTGCCGAGGCTGCGCACCGTGCGCACCAGCGACGCCGTCCCGCGCCGGATCGCGGCGATCGGACCCAATGCGACGCGCGGCTGGTCCGGCGTGAAGAGGAACAGCGGCAGGCCGAAGATCACGAACCAGATCGCGAACAGCGGCCCCACCATGCGTTCGGGCTCGTAGGCCTCTCTGTCGATGCCGAACCAAGGTTCTGCCGGCACGAACGGCCAGCTGACTTTGCCGGGAAGAACGAAGCAGATCAGCATGAAGACGAAGAGGATGACGCCGGAAAGATTTCCGAGCGCGAGCGCAAGCCCCGACAGCTTCCCGACCCGTTTATCGGGAACGAGCGTCGGCAGCATCGCGTTGTGAAACACGGCCGTGAAGTCGAATGACACGATTGTCGCGACGAGGAGAACGCAGATCGCGGCGAGCGACAAAACCGCTTCGCCGGGCAACGCATACCAAAGGGCGATCGCCGTCACCGCGAGCGAGACCGAAAACGCAAACAGCCACGGCTTCCGCCGTCCGCCGGCATCCGCCACTGCGCCCAATGCCGGCGCAAACAGCGCGATAATGAGACCGGCGAGCGAGTTCAAATCGCCCCACAGCGATTGACCGCGCACCGGATCGCCGACGAGATGCTGATAGAAATAGGGCGCGAAGATATAGATGGTGATCAGCAGGACATGCGGGTTGCGCGCACCTTCGAACCCCGCCCAAGCCCATTGCGCAAGGGGTGAGGCGCACGCTGCGCCGCTGGCGGAGGTTCCTGCCGTGGGCGTCATCCAGCGGGCCAGCAGCGTCGGCTTTTGGTCGGAAACGGAATCGCTCATCTGAACTCGATTAAGAAGGAAATGGCGTGATCGCCCACCTTACGCATGATCGCCGGTCTAGTGCGAGGGGCTTGCGCGGCAGGTACATGCCGGTCCAGATGAACGCCTGAGTTCCACCGACACGTCCGATCCCGCATGACGATGCCTTGGGAAGCGGTTGCGGCCGCACTCGCCGCCGCGCTGATGCACGCCGCCTGGAATGCCGCGCTGAAGGCCGGCAATGATCGCCTGCTCGACGCGGTACTGCTTTTCATGGCTGCGGGGATGGTCGGCCTTGTCTCGACGCTCTTCGCGCCTGCGATGCCACTGCAAGCGTGGATTTGGGTTGGTCTGACGTCGCTCTTGCACCTTCCCTACGTCTACTACCTCGCGCGCGCCTACGAACTCGGCGAGCTAAGCCACGTCTATACGATCGCGCGCGGCCTTCCCCCGCTGATGATCACCGCACTCGCCGCCGTCGCCGTCGGCGAAGTGCCGACGCCGCTTGCCGTCGCAGGCATCGCGCTTGTCAGCGTCGGCATCCTGACCGTCGGCATGAGCCGTGGTGCGCATCTCCAAGGAACGCTGATTGCCGCGCTGGTGGCGGTCACCATCGCGCTCTACAGCGTCTCCGACGGGATCGGCGTGCGGACGGCCGGCAGCGCCGTCGCCTACAACGGTTGGGTCTTCGTCGGCGTTGCCGTGACGACGCTGGTCCTGTCGTTCGCTCTGCGTGGCGGACGCGCCGTCGTCGCGTACGCGCAGACGAATTGGCCCCGCGCGGTGATTGGCGGCACGCTCGCCTTCGTCAGCTACGGCTTGGTCCTGTGGGCGATGACCTTCGCCCCGATCGCCGGCGTCAGCGCCTTCCGAGAGACGTCCGTCGTGTTCGCGGCGATGCTGGGCGTCATCTTCTTCGGCGAGTCAGCCGGCGCGCGCCGCATCGTCGGTGCGCTCATCGTGGCCCTCGGGGCAGTCGTCTTGAAGCTCGCTTAGGTCGCTAGAAGATCGCGGATCTGGCTCGCGGCCAACGTCAACCGCGCGACCGTGAACGTGCCTGACCGTTCGAGATCCGTGACAAGCGAACTCACGCGATCGACTTGCTCGCGGTGCGCTTCGGCCCACGCGACGACGGCCTCGTTCCCCGCGGCCCGGTCCCCGCTCGCCTCGCCCCTGCGCAACGCACGCGCCGCAAGTTCGCGCTGATGGACGAAGAGATCGTCGATCAACCGCCGCACGGCCAACCGGTCCCAATGCTCGGGCAGGTTCATCCGCTCGGCCGACAACCGCAGCCGATCGACGCCGATCGTACGCGCCGCCGCGAAGTAGGCGCCGGCGACCATGTCGAGCGGCTTGCCGGTCTCAACCGAAAGCCGAACGATGTCGGGCGTGGCGCCCACGGCAGGCAGTACCGCAATCTCGTCGGCCAGATCGTCGGGCACGCCCGCCGCGGACAACTCGCCGATCGTCGCTTCGATCGCCTTGCCCTCGGCTTCCGTGACCAAGGTCGAGAAGGTGCCGCGCAAGGCGCTGACGCCCGCCGCATAGGGCGCGATGACGTCGCCGATCGCCTCGCTCGCTGGCGCATGCCGGTGGAACCACAACGCCTGCCGCATCAGGTAGATGGCGATCTTCGCATGCATCTTCAGCTGCACGGCCGCCGAAATCTTGTTGTCGAGCGCGTTGATGCGATCGGCGAGCTTGTTCAGTGAGAACGCGTGCAGCGCGATTATATAGGCGCGCGCCAACGCCGGCGCCTCGGCGGCGCTTGCTTCTTTGAGCCGGTGCATGAACACCGGTCCGCCGCGATTGACGATGTCGTTCGAAAGGACGGTGGCCACGATCTCGCGCCGCAGACGGTGCGCTTGCATCGCCTTCGGAAACCGTCCGCGCGCTTCTTTCGGGAAGTAGTCCTTCAACGTCGCAATGAAAAACGGATCGTCCGGCAGGCCCGACGAATCGAGCTCATCGAACAGCTGAAGCTTCGCGTAGGCCAACAGCACGGCGAGCTCCGGCCGCGTGAGGCCCTCCTGCCGGTTCGCCCGCTCGCGCAAATTGTCGTTGGACGGCAGGCCCTCGACCGCGCGGTTGAGCCGCCCGTCGCGTTCGAGCGTTCGCATGAAACGGCCATAGGCGTCCGACTCCCAATAACCCCAACTCTGCGCGACGCTGATCGACAGGGTCTGATTGTAGTTGTCCGCGAGCACGAGGTGTCCGACTTCGTCGGTCATGCTGGCGAGCAGCGGGTCGCGATCCTTCGCCTTCATCTCGCGCGTTGCGATCGCGACGTTGAGAAGGATCTTGAGGTTCACTTCGTGGTCGGACGTGTCGACGCCCGCCGAATTGTCGATGGCGTCCGTGTTCATCCGTCCGCCGCTGCGCGCGTACTCGATGCGACCGGCTTGCGTGACGCCGAGGTTCGCGCCCTCGCCGATCACCTTAGCGCGCACGTCGCACCCGTCGACGCGGATCGCGTCGTTCGCCTTGTCGCCCGCGTCCAAATTGCTTTCGTGCGCGGCCTTCACGAACGTGCCGATGCCGCCGAACCAAAGAAGGTCGACGTCCGCCTTCACCAACGCGCGCATGAGCTCTGCCGGTTCGGCTTGATTGGCGGTAAGCCCGGTCAGCGCCCGCACTTCCGGCGACAGCGGGATGCGCTTCATCGACCGTGAATAGATGCCGCCACCCTTCGAGATCTTCTCCTGGTCGTAATCCGCCCACGATGATCGCTGCAGGCCGAACAGGCGTTGCCGTTCTTTAAAGCTGATGTCGGGATCGGGGTCTGGGTCTAGGAAGATGTCGCGGTGATCGAACGCGGCGACCAGCCGCGTGGTGGGCGACAGCAGCATGCCGTTGCCGAACACGTCGCCTGACATGTCACCGATGCCGACGACCGTGAACGGCGCCGTTTGGATGTCGGTGCCCATTTCGCGGAAGTGCCGTTTGACGGCTTCCCAGGCGCCGCGGGCCGTGATGCCCATCTTCTTGTGGTCGTAGCCCACCGACCCGCCGCTGGCGAAGGCGTCGTCGAGCCAGAACCCGTGATCGCGCGAAATGCCGTTCGCGATGTCGGAGAAGGTCGCCGTACCCTTGTCCGCGGCCACGACGAGATATGGATCGTCCCCGTCATGCCGCACGATGCCCTTGGGCGGTACGATCTTTCCGTCCGGCGCGATATTGTCGGTGAGATTGAGCAGCGCGTCGATGAACGTTTTGTAGGCGGCGATGCCGGCGTTGATCCACGCCTCGCGGTTCGAAGCGGCCGGCAGTTTCTTCGGATAGAACCCGCCCTTCGACCCGACGGGCACGATGACGGCGTTCTTGACCTGCTGCGCTTTGACGAGACCCAGGATTTCGGTACGGAAATCCTCGCGCCGATCCGACCAGCGGATGCCGCCGCGCGCCACGCGTCCGAAACGAAGGTGTACGCCCTCGACATCCGGCGAATAGACGAAGATCTCGACCATCGGCCGCGGCAGCGGCAAATCCTCGATCTTCGAGGAATCGATCTTGAATGCGATCGTCGGCGGTTGTTCGCCCTGGAAGAAGTTGGTGCGGAGCGTCGACTGGATGACGTTGCGGAAGCGACGGACGATGCGATCGTCGTCGAGGCTCGGCACTTTCATCAGGGCTTCGTCGATCTGCGCGCTGAGCTGCGCTTCGCGTTCCTCCCTGTTCTTGATCTTCGGATCGAAGCGGGCGTCGAAGAGTTTGACCAGCATGCCTGCGATATGCGGATTGCGCCCCAGCGCTTCTTCGATCAACGCCTGGCTGGCGGGAAAAGCGGCCTGGCGCAGGTATTTCGCGATCGCGCGCAACACCGCGACCTGTCGCCAGTTCAGCTGCGCGTAGAGTGTCAGGCGATTGAAACCGTCGCTTTCCGCGCCGCCGTGCCAGACGGTCAAGAAGGCCTCCTCGAACAGGCGCATCGCACTTTCGAGTTCGGGGTTGAGGCCGCCATGCAGGCGCAGATCGTGGATCGTCAGTTGCTCGCCCGCGGGCCTGACCGGATAGTTCACCTCTTCGATCGCGCGCAGCCCGAAATTCTCGAGCACGGGCAGAAGGTCGGAAAGCTCGATCACCCCGCCGGCGTGATAGATCTTGAAGTGGATCATCCCGTCGCTGCGGCTGGCGCCGCTCGACGAACGCAGGACGAGCGCACCGCTGCCCGTCCGCGCCACTTCGTCGAGCTTCGCGATATCGAGAAGCGCCTCCTCCGGCCGGAACATCTCGCGATAGCCCTCGGAAAATGCGTTCGCATAGCGCGCGAACGTTCTCTCGGCTTGGTCGGGCGGCATCGCGTCCGCAAGCGCATCCGCGAAGTCGTCGTTCCAAAGGCGCACCGCGCGCGCGAGTCGTTTCTGCAGCGCCTCCTCGTCGTACTCGCGTTTGGGCGGATGGTCCGAGAACACGATCGTATACTGGATCCGCGTCATCTGCCCTTCTTCGGTGTGCGGATAGGCGCTCATCACGTGTCCGCCCAACGTCTCGGTTAGTATGGCACCGAGGCCGCGCACTAGGCCGCCGCGGAACTTGTCGGCCGGGAAATAGACCAGCGCCGAGGCGAACCGGTCGAACGTGTCGAAGCGGACGAACGCCTTCGTCTCCGGCCGGTCGCCGAGATGCGACAACGCGGGCCCGATGCGCAGCAGGTCGTCCTCGGAAATCTGGAACAACTCGTCGCGCGGAAACGTCTCGAGCACGACGGCCAGCGCCTTGGCGTTGTGGCTGCCCTTCGCGAAGCTGGAACGCTCCATCACGTTCTCGACCTTGCGCCGCAGGAACGGGATGTCGCGCGGACTGTCGTGATAGGCGGTCGACGTGAAGAGGCCGATGAACCGCCGTTCGCCGATCAACTGCCCGGCCGTGTCGAACCGCTTGATGCCGATATAGTCTTCCTGCACGCGGCGATGCACGGGCGAGCGCATCAGCGACTTCGTGACGATGAGCGGCGACGGCTGGGTCAGGAACGCCCGCACGTCCGGCGTCAGCGTGTTGCGGTCCGTGCCGCGCCGGATGACCCGGCGGTCCGGTTCGCGCAGAAGGCCGAGCCCCGTCTCGTGGATCGGCATCAGCTGACCTTCGCCGCTCGGATCGAACTTGTAGTCGCGCGTGCCTAAGAATGTGAAATGGTTCTGCTTCAGCCACTGCAGGAAGGCCAGCGACTCGTCGATTTCCGCGCGATCTGCTGGCGGTGGGTTCTGCCACAGTTCGGCGATCGATTCGTCGAGCCGCTTGAGAATCGATTGCCAGTCGGCGACGGCGATAGCGACGTCGCGCAACACTGAGGCGACGCCGTCCTCGATCGCCGCCATCTGCTCCGGCGTGCCCACACGTGACACGGCAATGCAGATCATACTGTCGGCGTGGGTTCCGCCGCCGTCGAATACGAAGTTGCGAAACGCACCCGAAGCGTCGCGCCGCACTTTGAAGATCGGATGGAACACGGCCTTGATCTTCAAACCGCGCTCGCCGAGTTCGCTCAGGATCGAATCGACCAAGAACGGCATGTCGTCGTTGATCGTGACGAGGAAGGTACACGGCGCGCCGAACCCGTCGCGCCGACCGTCGGGCGTGAAGACGCGCAGGTAGGAGGTGCCGGGCTTGCGCTCCATCGCCGTGCGCCAGAAGAGTTGCGCGATGCCCGAAAGCGTCTCCTGGGAAAACCGTCTCAGATCCTCAAGCGCGGCGCGGGCATAAAAACGTTCGAAGAAACGCGAGAACCCTTGCGGGTCCGATTCCAGGGCAGCGGTCATGGCGGCTCAAGCATTGGCGGGCCCGCGGCATGCGGTCGGCCGGGTGGGATGCGAGGCTAATCAAATCACAGTTCCCGTTCGCGTCCGCTTAATGGGCCCGCTTTTCGGCGGAAGCAAGCGGGCCTTTCGTCTTGCGCGAAACGGCCGCGGCGTGCCACGGAACCGCGTTCGCAGCCGCAGCAAGGCCATGGCCTCGAAACCGACATCCGCCGTCTTCTTTGACACCGAGTTTACGGCCTGGGCGGGTTCGATGGCGCGCCGCTGGGCCGGTCCCGGCGAGCACAAAGAAATCGTGCAAATCGGGGCGGTGGTCGTCGACACACAAACGCTCGTGGAGAAGGCGGCCTTCCAAGTCCTGATCCGGCCAGTCAAGAACCCGGTGCTTTCGGACTATCTTGTCGGCCTGACGCGCATCACCAACGAGCGTTTGAGGGAC
>QKCS01000134.1 GCA_003246795.1 Alphaproteobacteria bacterium | reverse complement strand
GCTCTTCTTTGGCTTGGCGCTGGTGAGGGCGCTCGCGCCGTGACGGCCGTCATCCAGCGCAAGATCAAACCAGAGGCAGACGGTCTGCGACTCGACCGCTGGTTCCAGCGGCACTACCCGCAATTGACGCACGGTCGGCTGGAAAAGCTGCTGCGCACCGGTCAAGTGCGCGTCGACGGCGCGAGGGCGAAAGCAAACCATCGCGTCGCCGAGGGGGAGACGGTCCGCGTGCCGCCCTTGCATGCGAAGACGTCCGAGCAACCGTCGGAGAAGCCGAAGCCGAAGATCAACGCCAAAGACCGTGCCTTCGTCGAGAGCCTTGTCATTCAGCGCGACGACGACGTGATCGTCTTGAACAAGCCTGCAGGCCTCGCCGTTCAGGGAGGCACGAAGACAGAGCGCCATCTCGACGCCCTCCTGCCGGCGCTGGCGCGCGAAGGCGAAGACCGCCCGCGCCTTGTGCATCGACTCGATCGCGACACCTCGGGTGTGTTGGTCGTCGCTGCGAACGCACGCGCGGCCGCCACACTCGCCCTAGCCTTCCGTTCGCGCGACACGCGCAAGATCTATTGGGCGCTGACCGCCGGCATTCCTCAACCGCGCGCGGGCAAGATCGACGCGGCATTGATCAAGCGCATGGCCGCGGACGGGCGCGAGCGCGTGCGCGTCGCCTTCACCGATGAAGACGAAGACGCGAAATCGGCCGTCACCCTCTTCGAGGTGATGGACCATGCGACCACGATGGCTTGGGTCGCCCTGATGCCGTTGACCGGCCGCACGCACCAGCTTCGCGCCCATTGCGCGGCGATCGGCACGCCGATCGTGGGCGATCCGAAATACGGCGGCGAGCCCGTGCGCAAACACGGCGAAATTCCCAATCGGCTGATGCTTCACGCCCGCGCGCTTCGTATTCGGCACCCGAAGGGCAAATGGCTCGAAATCGTCGCGCCGTTGCCGCCGCACATGGCCAAGGTCTGGGATATGTTCGGATTCGACAAGAACACGAAGCGCGACCCGTTCAAGGAGGCGTCGCGATGACGCCCGAACGCCCGTCCTTCATCCGCCACTGGAGCGAGATCGAACGTCCGGAACCCGTCGTGCATCCTCACACGAAGGAACTGATGGTGCGCACGGCGCCGTTCTCCGTGCGCTTCGAGATTCGCCGCCTCGGCATCCGCCACGACACGATCATGCCGGGCTGGCGCTCGTCGCAGCCGCACTCGGAGCGCGACGAGGAAGAAATGGTCTTCATTCTGGAAGGCACTCCCGATCTTTGGGTCGACGGCTATCTCTATCGCATGAGCCCGGGCGAGGCGGCCGGCTGGCCGGGCCGGGACGGCATGGCGCATTGCCTGATCAACAACACCAACGCGCCCGTCCGTATGCTGACGATCGGTGAGGCGTCGCGCTACAACTCGAAAATTCACTTCCCGTTGACGCGCGCGATGGACGACTGGCTGATCAAGAACGACAAGCTCTGGGTCGATCCGCCGTCGCGCAAGCTTGGGCCCCACGACGGCAAGCCAGACGCCGCGCGAGGCCATCCGTTGCCCGCCGACGCAAAGGCCAAGCGCAAGCCGCCGTGCGTCGTGAACTGGAAGAAGGCCAACAACAAGGGTCATGCTTATCCCGGCGACGACGAGGCGATGGCCGACTGGGCGCATCTGTCGGTCGCGCTCGGCCTGACGCGCATCGGTGTCGGCCACGACCTGATGCATCCGGGCCAGCGCAGTTCCTGGCCGCATGCCGAGTATGACGAAGAGGAGTTCGTTTACGTCGTCGAGGGCGAGCCGGACGTTTGGATCGACGGCTATCTCCACCGCCTGCGTGCCGGCGACAGCATCGGTTTCCCCGATCGCACCGGCATCGCGCACTGCGTCATCAACAACACAAAGAAGCCGGTGCGCCTGATCACGGTCGGCGAGGCCTCCCGACGCCGTTCGAAGGTCGTCTACCCGCTGCACCCGAAGCGCAACAAGGAAATCGGCGGAGGTCTTTGGAAGGACGCGCCGAAGCATAAGCTCGGACCCCACGACGGTCTTTCGGACCTGCGGCGGGACGCATTGAAATCCAAGCGCAAGAAAAAGCGCAAATGAGATGCTGAAGTCCGGCGCCAAACGCTTCTACAAGGACGTCGCCGTCTGCAACGAACCGACGGGCGCGACCGTCCTCCTCGACGGCCGGCCCGTGAAGACGCCCGCGGCGCGCGCGATGCTCGCCCCAACGCGCGCCCTCGCCGAGGCGATCGCCGAGGAATGGCGGGCGCAAGCCGACGTGGTCGCGCCGGATACGATGCCGCTAACGAAAGCGTTGAACACTGCGCTCGACCGCGTCGGTGCGCACCGCAACGCCGTCGTTGATGAACTCGCCAAGTATGCCGAAACAGACCTGATTTGCTATCGCGCGATCCATCCCGAAGAGCTGGTCCGCCGTCAGGCGGCCGCTTGGGACCCGTGGCTCGATTGGGCAGCCGATCGCTTCGGCGCGCGCCTTGCCGAAACGGCGGGCGTGACGCACGTTGTGCAAGAACCCGAAGCGCTCGCCCGCCTGCGCGCCGCCATCGCAGCGCACGATGAGCACGGATTGATGGTGCTTCACGCCGGGATCACGATCACCGGCTCGGCCGTTTTGGGTCTCGCATTTGCCGCGCGCGCGATTGGCGCCGACCAGGCGTTCGCGCTATCGCAAGTCGACGAGATCTTCCAAGTCGAACATTGGGGAAGAGACGCGGAGGCCGAAGACGTTCGCGCGCGCCGCCTCGCGGAACTCAAGACCGCCGAACGGTATTTGAATCTGGTCGCACGCTAGCTCCTCGGCAGCAAGCGAAAGCCGCGAATGCAGGCGTCCATCTCCGCCGTGTCGCCGTCCGGAATGGGCACGCCCGCCGCCACCTGATAGACGCGCGCCCCGTCGATGATGATCATCGAGCGGAAGGCAAGAGTGGCGCTTGCCGCCTCGAACTCCATGGCCGGCAGATTCACGGTCCCGCGCGGGAAGGTGATGCGCCCGCTCGAGGTGATCTTGGCTTTGACCCCCTTGGCGAAGTCGTCGCGACTGGCGACGGTTTGAGCGTCAGGGTCGACGGCAACGGGGTAGTCGCCCACGACGACGAGGCACATCGCGCCGACGTTTGCCCCCGCAAAGCGCGAAATGCTGACCCCATTCTCTGAAGTCGCCTCGAGCGCCGGCGTCTTGGGAAACAGACCCGCGAAGCCGAGTTCCGGTACCTCGTGGATGACCCATCCGGCAAGCGCGCTTGGCGCGGCGGCGATCGCAGTTGCAAAGACCATCAGGACTCTGAGGACCATGTGGCGCACGTGAACCTCCCCAGCTTGCCCCCTCAGATGCGCAAGCACTGACGAAGCCGTCAAGCGTGACTGGTGCCCGGTTCGCCTGCGTCGCCGAATTCCTAAAGGCCTGGCAGGGAAAAGCCGGATTTCCGCCATTGCTTGGGGGGCGGAACTGTGCAGATTCGCCCCCAACGACTCGAACGCGCCGGACGCCCGGCCGCGGCTTCAAAGACGGCTGGGGACTCGATCGATGCAGGACATCATCCGCGAGCTTGAGCGCCGCCGCGCGGCAGCCCAGATGGGCGGCGGCGAAAAGCGTATCGAAGCCCAGCACGCGCGCGGCAAGCTGACGGCGCGCGAGCGCCTGGACATCCTGCTCGACGAGGGTAGCTTCGAGGAGTTCGACACCTTCGTCGAACACCGCTCGACCGACTTCGGGATGGAGGGGAACCGGGTTCCCGGCGACGGCGTCGTCACGGGTTGGGGCACGGTCAACGGCCGTCTTGTCTACCTCTTCGTGAAGGACTTCACGGTCTTCGGCGGGTCGCTCTCCGCCGCGCATGCGCAGAAGATCGTCAAGATCCAGGACATGGCGATCAGGAACGGCGCGCCAGTCATCGGCGTCTTCGACGCGGGCGGTGCGCGCATTCAGGAAGGCGTCGATGCGCTCGCGGGTTATGGCGAGGTCTTCGCCCGCAACGTGCTCGCCTCCGGCGTCATTCCGCAAATCAGCGTCATTATGGGCCCCTGCGCCGGCGGCGACGTTTATTCGCCCGCGATGACCGACTTCATCTTCATGGTGCGCGACACGAGCTACATGTTCGTGACCGGCCCCGACGTCGTGAAGACGGTGACGAACGAAGTCGTCTCGCCTGAAGAACTCGGCGGTGCTAAGGTCCACACGACGAAATCGTCGATCGCGGACGGGGCCTACGACAACGACGTCGAATGCCTGGTGCAGATGCGCCGCCTCATTGATTTCCTGCCGGCGACCAATCGCGACCAGCCGCCGGTGTGGCCGAGCTTTCAGGATGTCGAAAGGGAGGACATCTCGCTCGACACGCTCGTGCCGGCGAATCCGAACAAGCCCTACGACATGAAGGAACTCATCTTGAAGGTTGCCGACGAAGGCGACTTCTTCGAGATCCAGGAAAACTTCGCGAAGAATATCATCACCGGCTTCGGCCGCATCGAGGGCGCGACGGTAGGCTTCGTCGCAAACCAGCCGATGGTCCTGGCCGGCGTTCTCGACAGCGATGCCAGCCGAAAGGCCGCACGCTTCGTGCGCTTCTGCGACTGCTTCAACATCCCGCTCGTAACCTTCGTCGACGTTCCCGGCTTCCTGCCCGGCACGGCGCAGGAATACGGCGGCCTCATAAAGCACGGCGCCAAGCTGCTCTTCGCCTTCACCGAGGCGACGGTTCCGAAGATCACCTGCATCACGCGCAAGGCCTTCGGCGGCGCCTACGACGTCATGGCCTCGAAGCATATGCGCGCTGACATCAACTACGCCTGGCCGACCGCGCAAATCGCGGTGATGGGCGCGAAAGGCGCCGTCGAAATCATCTTTCGCGCCGACATCAACGATCCTGAAAAGATCGCTGAGCGCACCAAGGAATACGAAGACCGCTTTCTGAACCCCTTCGTTGCCGCCCAGCGCGGCTATATCGACGAAGTCATCATGCCCCGCGGCACACGCCGCCGTATCGCCCGCGGCCTCCGCTCGCTGCGCAACAAGCGCGTCGAGATGCCGTGGAAGAAACACGACAACATTCCGCTGTGAGGACGCTCGCCATGCATCACACGCTAAAGACAACACTGATCGCCGGCGCCGCTTTGTTCGCGCTCGCCGCCTGCGCCGACATCGAAATCGAGGGGCCGGACGCCGAGATGTCATCGTCGCAATATCCGGGTCACGCCGACACAAAAGGCGACATCGTCACAGCTGACTTCGCATCGCGCGTGAAGGCGCTCGCCGACGACGGCTTCGAAGGCCGGGGTCCGGGCACGGAGAACGGCGAAGCGGCCGCCGATTGGATCGCCGACGAAATGAAGCGCATCGGTCTCAAGCCGGGCGCGGACGGCAGCTACTTCCAGCAGGTGCCCGCCGTCACCATCACGCTCGACCCCACGCAGTCGTCGTTCGAGATATCAGGGCCCAAGGGTAAGCTCGCACCGCAATTCGCGGAAGAGGTCGCCTACTGGACGCCGCGCTTCGACAAGGACGCGCAGCAGATCAAGAACTCCGACCTCGTCTTCGTCGGCTACGGCGTCGACGCGCCGGAGGAGAAGTGGAACGACTTCAAGGGCGTCGACGTCAAAGGCAAGACGATCGTCGTTCTCATCAACGACCCCGGCTTCATCGTCGGCGACGAAACAATGTTCAATGGCCGGGCGATGACCTATTACGGCCGCTGGACCTACAAGTTCGAAGAGGCCGCGCGCCGCGGCGCCGCCGCCGTCATCATCGTGCATGAGACGAAGCCCGCCGCCTATGGCTGGCAGGTCGTGCGCAATTCGAACACGGGCGCGAAGTCTTATCTCGACAACGACACGGGCAACGCCGATCAGGTAACCGTGCAGTCGTGGATCACGGTCGACGTCGCGCGCGACCTCTTCAAACGCGCGGGCCTCGATTACGAAAAGCTGAAGATCGCGGCGAACAAGCGCGGCTTCAAGGCGATCCCGATGAAGGGCCTGAAGCTCAACGTCGTCACGCACTCGAACGTCACGCACATGAAGACGCGCAACGTCATCGGCGTCGTCGAAGGCGCGGACAAGCCCGACGAGTATGTCCTCTACACCGCCCACTGGGACCACATCGGCATCAAGCCCGACGTGCCGGGCGACGACAAGATCCACAACGGCGCCGTCGACAACGCGACGGGCGACGCGGCCATCTTCGAGATCGCGGAAAAGTTCGCGAAGGCACCGAAGCCCCCGCATCGCTCGGTCATGTTCGCTTTCGTGACGTTGGAAGAGCAGGGGCTCTTGGGCTCGGAGTATCTGGCGAAGAACCCGCCCGTGCCGTTGAGCAAGATCGTGGCGGGATTGAACTTCGACGGCCTCTTGGCCAGCAGCCCGTCGCGCGACATGACGGTCGTGGGCTCGGGCGCCTCCGAACTCGAAGACATCCTGGCAAGCGTGCTCAAAGCTGATAATCGCGTCGTCGCACCGGATCCGGAACCGGAAAAGGGCTCGTTCTATCGCTCGGACCATATCAGTCTGGCGAAAGTGGGCGTGCCAATGCTCTACGCCGGCGGCGGCATCGACCTCATCAAGGGCGGCAAGGAAGCGGGGCAAGCGATCCGCGACGAATACCGCGCCAAGTACTATCACCAGCCGACCGACGAATACGACCCGAACTGGGACCTCTCAGGCCCGATCCAGAACATCAAGGCGCTTTATGAGGTCGGCGAACGTATCGCCGACTCCGACGACTGGCCGACCTGGTACAAAGGCAACGAGTTCGAAGCGATCCGCAAGAAGAGCTTGATGGCGGCCCACTGACGAGAATGTTCAAAAAGATACTCATCGCCAATCGCGGCGAGATCGCCTGCCGCGTGATCAAGACCGCCCGCAAAATGGGCATCGCGACGGTCGCGGTCTATTCCGAGGCCGACGTCGCGGCGCTGCACGTCGAGATGGCGGACGAGGCCGTTCTGATCGGCCCCGCGGCCTCGGCGCAGTCCTATCTCTCGATCGAGAAGATCCTCGATGCTTGCAAAAAGACCGGGGCGGAGGCCGTTCATCCCGGTTACGGCTTCCTTTCCGAACGCACCGCCTTCGCCGAGGCGCTGGAGAAGGCGAAGATCGCCTTCATCGGCCCGAACACCCACGCGATCTCTGCGATGGGCGACAAGATCGAGTCGAAGAAGCTGGCGGCGAAGGCGAAGGTCTCGACCGTTCCGGGCTACATCGGCGAGATCAACGATCTGAAAGAGGCTGCGCGCATCGCAGGCGAGATCGGCTATCCGGTGATGGTCAAAGCGTCGGCTGGCGGCGGCGGCAAGGGCCTGCGCATCGTCGAGCGCGAAGGCGATCTCGCCCAAGCGATCGCCTCGTCGCAGAACGAGGCGAAGGCGTCCTTCGGCGACGATCGCCTCTTCATCGAGAAATACATCACCGAACCGCGCCACATCGAAATCCAGGTCCTGGGCGACAAGCACGGCAACGTCATCCATCTGGGCGAACGCGAATGCTCGATCCAGCGCCGCCACCAAAAGGTGATCGAAGAAGCGCCGTCCCCGTTCCTCGACGAGAAGACGCGCGCCGCGATGGGCGCCCAGGCCGTGGCCCTCGCCAAGGCCGTGAAATACGAAAGCGCCGGCACCGTCGAATTCATCGTCGATAAGGACAGGAACTTCTTCTTCCTCGAGATGAACACGCGCCTGCAGGTCGAACATCCCGTGACGGAGTTGGTCACCGGTTTCGACCTCGTCGAACAGATGATCCGCGTCGCGGCGGGCGAGAAGCTCTCGATCCGTCAGGAAGACGTGAAGCTGAAGGGTTGGGCGATCGAAAGCCGCATCTATGCGGAAGATCCCTACCGCAACTTCCTGCCGTCGACCGGCCGGCTCGTGCGCTACCGTCCGCCGGCCGAAAACACAGCCGCCAACAAAACCATTCGCAACGACACCGGCGTCTTCGAAGGCGGCGAAATTTCGATCTTCTACGATCCGATGATCGCCAAGCTCTGCACCCACGCGGCCAGCCGCGACGCCGCGATCGATCTGATGGCCGACGCGCTCGATCACTTCCACATCGAAGGCATTGCCCACAATATCCCGTTCCTGCAGGCGGTGATGACCCATCCGCGCTTTCACGCAGGCAAGCTATCGACGAACTTCATTGCCGAAGAATTCAAAGGAGGCTTTGCCGGCGCCGACCTGACGTCCGAACTGAAGGACCGCATG
>QKCS01000214.1 GCA_003246795.1 Alphaproteobacteria bacterium | reverse complement strand
CAATCTTCACGAGCGGCTGTACGGCTGATCCCATGACTTCACCGGTGTCCATCAAGACGCAGCCCTGGATCAACGCGCCGGCGACGCGCGCCGTGATGAATGTCTTGACTGCGGACGGCGGCGCGGCGCGCTTCGTCGGCGGCTGCGTGCGCAACGCGCTGATTGGGGTGCCGGTCGAAGACATCGACATTGCCACGCCGCTGACGCCGGAAGAGGTTTCGCGCCGGGTCAAGGCGGCCGGCATGACGGCCGTGCCGACGGGCATCGAGCACGGCACCGTGACCGCCGTCGTCCATACGACACCCCAGCACGCGGATACGTTCGAGATCACGACGCTTCGGCGCGACGTGTCGACGGACGGGCGGCGCGCGACCGTCGCCTTTTCGACCGACTGGGAAGAAGACGCGCGACGGCGCGACTTCACGATGAACGCGATCTACGCCGAATCCGACGGCGAGGTTCGGGACGTCATCGGCGGACTGGACGACCTGCAGGCGCGGCGCGTGCGCTTCATCGGCGACCCGGCGCAACGCATCGCCGAAGACTATCTTCGCATTCTGCGGCTGTTCCGGTTTCACGCGAGCTACGGGCACGGCGACATCGATGCGGAGGGTTTGCGCGCCTGCGCGGCCGCCAAGGATCAGATCAAGACGCTGTCCGGCGAACGCATTCAAAAGGAGATGTTGCGGCTTCTGGCGTCGGAGGGCGTCGCGCCCGTTCTGCGCACGATGGCGGCGTCGGGAATTTTGAGCGAGGTTTTGCCCGGCACGCTGCAGTTCGATCGGCTTCAGGCGTTGTGTCACGCCGACGCCGAGCACTATTTCGAAGGCGACGGTCTGCTGCGGTTCGGCGCGCTGCTGAGCGACGTCGCGCAGGCGCGCGAAGCGGCGACGCGATGGCGCCTTTCCAACGCAGACCGCGCGCGGCTCGTCGGCATGATGACCGTGCCGGTGAAGATCGTCTCATATCTTTCGATCCGCGAGGTTCGCCGCGCGCTCTATCGACATGGTCCGGCGTCGTTCAAGGATTGGGCGCGGCTCAAATGGGCCGAAGATCCGAAGGTTTCGAACGGCGTGCAGTGGCGCGCTTTGCTCGCGCTCGCCGACGGATGGGTTCGGCCTGTGTTTCCGCTGAAAGGGCCCGACGTCATGGCGGCCGGCGTTCCGGAAGGGCCGCTCGTCGGGCGCGTGCTCGGCGAAGTCGAGGAGTGGTGGATCGACGCCGACTTCACCGACGACGAATTCTCGCTTGCCGAACGTCTGAAAGCCGTTGTTCAAGCGACGATCTGATTGGGATCAATCATGGCGCATCTCAAAGTGGTCGAAGGCCTCAGCATTCCCGGTTCGCCCAACCGCGAGAACGAGGATGCGTTGGGGTCGGCCGGTTCGATCGCGTTCGTGCTCGATGGCGTGACGGGGCTTGCCGACGCGCCGCTGATGCCGGGCAAGAGCGATGCGGCATGGGTGGCGCACACCGCGCGCGATCTGTTGCTGCAGCACGGCGGGGATGCGGCCGGCGATTTGCGAAAACTTATCGGCGCGGTCGCGAAGGAGATCACCGCGCGGTTCGAGACCGAACGCCTGCGCGCGCCGCAGGCGCGATGGGAGTTGCCGTGGACGACGTTGAGCTTGATCGGCGTCGAAGGCGGGCGGCTTCATATCGCCTATGTGGGCGACAGCCGGGTGCTGATCGAAACGGCGGACGACGAGGTTCACAATTTCGGCACTAATCCGTCGCGCACGGCGTTCGAGTCGCGCCTTGCCGCGAAGATGCTTGCAGGAAGTAAGGGCAAGGCGCTCGGCATCGATTCCATTCGGGCGACCGTGCTCGACGATCTCAGGCGCGCGCGGGACACCGTGAACACGGCGGAGGGGTTTTGGCTCATGGGCGCCGATCCAGCCGTGGCCGACCACGCGACCGTCACGTCGATCGTGCTCGACGGACCGGCGACCGTGCTTCTGACGACCGATGGCTTTTACGCGCTGAGCGAAGACTACAAACATTACGGCGACCGCGAGTTGATCGCGACGGCGCAGACGCTGGGCTTGAGCGTGCTTGCGCGCGAACTGCGCCACATCGAGGATGACGACCCCGACGGCGCCCGGTATCCGCGCATGAAGAAGAGCGACGACGCGACCGCGCTTCTCGTCCAGATCGAGCCCTAGCGGGACCTCAGCTTCTTCAGGCTTCCCTTGACCGTACGGACGAACTTGCCGTCGTTCACGTTCGTGAACTCGAGCTTCATCTCGGGTCCCACGATGCGGCGCTTGTAGGTTTGGTACTCAGGTCTGCCGTCCGTGTTGATCGTGAAGCTCGAGACGACGAGGCCGCGGCCGTCGAGACGCGCCCAATAGAGAATGCCGCCCGTGTAAGGATCGGTGTCGGCTTTCGCCCGCCACATGTTCGGCGTGAGCGCCGGGACGAATTCGACGGTCGTCGACTTCAAAACCTCGAGCGGCGCCTTCGGGTCGCCCTTCTGCCGCTGCAACGTGGACCACGAGAGCAGGAAACCGCCGAGGTCTGTCTTGCTGATCGACACGGCGATGTCGCGCTTCGACGTCGGGAAGTCCTCGTCGGTTTCGCTTTCGGCGGTCGCCGTGCCGCGCCAGTCGCCGTAGTACGGGTCGAGTTTCAGCGGGTCGACCTTCGCAGGCGCGGCCGATGCCGCCGTGAGGGCGAACAGGAACGCGAGGCAAACGCCTGCGGTGAAACGGACGAATGTCATGGGCATGGCTCCGGCGTGCTCACTCAGCACGGCCGTAAGCGATAGCGGCGCTTCACACTGTCATCAAGGCCAGCGGACCTCGGGCGGCAGGGACATGAGGATCGCCTCGACGTTTCCGCCGGTTTTCAGCCCGAATTGGGTGCCGCGGTCGTAGAGCAGGTTGAATTCGACATAGCGGCCGCGGCGCACCAATTGATGCTCGCGATCCTCCCTCGTCCAGGGCCGGTTGAAGTGCCGGCGGACGATTTGAGGGTAGACGGTCAGGAAGGCGAGACCGACGTCGCGCGTGAAGGCGAAATCGGCCTCCCAATCGCCTGTGTCCAGATAGTCGTAGAAGATGCCGCCCGCGCCGCGCGGTTCGCCGCGATGGTGGAGATAGAAGTACTCGTCGCACCAGGCCTTGAAGTCGCGATAGTAGGACGGGTCGTGCCGGTCGCAGGCATTGCGCAACGTGGCGTGAAAGTCCGCTGCATCCGCTTCGTTGGGGAACATCGGCGTCAGGTCGGCGCCGCCGCCGAACCAGGCCTTTCGCGTCGCGATATGTCGCGTGTTCATGTGAACGGCCGGCACGTGCGGGTTCTGCATGTGGGCCACGAGCGAGATTCCCGCCGCCCAGAAGCGGGGATCTTCGGACGCGCCGGGGATCGACTGCGCGAATTCCTTCGAGAACGTGCCGAAGACGGTCGAGATGTTAACGCCGACTTTTTCGAACACGCGGCCGCGCATGATCGACATCGTGCCGCCGCCCGCCTCCCCGCCGGGGGCGGACGCGCGAGTCCATGGCTTGCGTTCGAAGCGTCCCGGCGGACGGTCTGCGAGTTGGCCGGTGAGCTCGTCCTCGATGCGCTCGAAATCGGCGCAGATCCGGTTGCGCAGTTCCTCGAACCAGCCAGCGGCGCGGTTCTTGCGCTCGACGGAAACGTCAATGTTCATCGCGCAATCTCCTTTGCCGAGGGAAAGCCGGCAGTCTGACGCAGCGCCTCGCCCAGGATCATGCCGGCGGCGACCGCGACGTTGAGCGAGCGCGTGCCTTCGCTCATGGGAATGGCGACGCAGGCGTCGGCGGCGCCGATCACATCGTCCGTGACGCCGGCGCTTTCGCGGCCGAAGAGAAGGGTGTCGTTGCCGTTGAAGGCAAAGTCCGTATAGGGCCGTGCCGCCTTCGTCGTGGCCACGATCAACCGGCCGGCCCGATTTCCACAGAAAGCACTCCACGAAGCGTGGCGCGTGATGCTCGCGCGCGGCAAGTAGTCGAGGCCCGCGCGTTTCAGCGATGCGTCGCCGAAGGGGAAGCCGCAAGGTTCAATGATGTCGATTGCAACACCCATGCATGCGCCGAGGCGGATGATCGTGCCCACGTTCGGCGCTATATCGGGCTGGAACAAGGCGATGCGCATTGATCGGAATCAACACGAATTGCGCATCGGGCACGAGTGCGAATCACTCTCTCGACGGCGCAGGTTTCTGCCATTTATGCGGCATCGTGACGCAAGACCGTGTGGGGGCGACTCTCTATTTTGCGGGCGAATTCAACACCTTCGTCCGGGCGGTCGCGGCGTGCGTCGCGACCGCTCCATCGCATCACATCCGTCTCCCATTCGCAGCCCAAGAGGGGGCAACTGACCTTGGCGCATACAACGGACAACGCCAACGTTACGCGGCGTGATTTCATCTATGTGGCCTCGGCTTCGGCCGCGGCGGTGGGCGGCATCGTGGCCTTGTGGCCGTTCATCGATCAGATGAACCCGGCCGCCGACACGCTCGCTCTCAAGGAGGTCGAGTTTGATCTGTCGCCGATCGTGCCGGGACAGATCGTGACGATCGAATGGCAGAAGAAGCCCGTCTTCATCCGACGCCGCACGCCCGAAGAGATCAAAGAGGCCGAAGACGCGCCGCTCGCCGACCTCAAAGATCCGCAGACCGACGACGCGCGCGTGCAAAAGCCGGAGTGGCTGATCCTGGTCGCGACCTGCACGCATCTGGGCTGCGTCCCGAGCAATCAGCTGAAGGGCGACTTCGGCGGCTGGCTGTGCCCGTGCCACGGGTCGCACTACGACACGTCAGGCCGGATTCGAAAGGGTCCCGCGCCGAAGAACCTCGCCGTGCCTCCTTATCAGTTCCTGTCGGACACCAAAGTGCTGATCGGCGCCGCGCCCAAGCCCGCGGCCGCCACGGCTGAACACGGCTGAGGGCGACCATGACGCACGGCGACTACACCTACAAACCGACGAACGCGTTTACGAAGTGGCTCGACGACAGGCTGCCCGTCATCCGTCTCATGCAAGAGACGATGACGAACTTTCCGACGCCGAAGAACCTGAATTACTGGTACACGTTCGGCGGCATCCTGACGTTCATGCTGGGCGTGCAGATCATCTCGGGCATCGTGCTCGCGATGCATTACGTGCCGCACGAGACGCTGGCCTTCGACAGCGTCGAGCGCATCATGCGCGACGTGAACTACGGCTGGCTGCTGCGCTATATGCACTCGAACGGCGCGTCGATGTTCTTCATCGCCGTCTACATCCACATCTTCCGCGGCCTCTACTACGGCTCGTACAAGGCGCCGCGCGAAGTTCTGTGGCTGCTCGGCATCGTCATTTACCTGCTCATGATGGCGACGGGCTTCCTCGGCTACACGTTACCGTGGGGGCAGATGTCGTTCTGGGGCGCGACGGTCATCACGAACTTCTTCTCGGCTATCCCGTTCGTGGGCGAGAGCATCACGCAATGGCTGTGGGGATCGTTCGCCGTCGACAATTCGACGCTGCAACGCTTCTTCAGCCTGCACTATCTGCTGCCGTTCGTGATTGCGGGCGTGGTGTTGCTGCACATTTGGGCGCTGCACGTGCCGGGCAACAACAATCCGCTCGGCATCGACGTGAAAGGTCCGGCGGACACGGTGCCGTTCCATCCCTATTACACGACGAAGGACGGATTCGCGCTGGTTCTGTTCGTGCTGTTCTTCAGCTATTTCATCTTCTTCAATCCGAACGCGTTGGGGCACACCGACAACTACATCCAGGCAAACCGCCTGGTGACGCCGACGCATATCGTGCCGGAGTGGTACTATTTGCCGCTCTACGCGATTTTGCGGTCCGTGCCGGACAAGTTGTTCGGCGTCATCTTGATGTTCGGCGCGATCTTCGTGTGGGCGTTTCTGCCGTGGCTCGACACGTCGCGGGTCCGGTCATGCAAGTTCCGTCCGATCTATCGCCAGCTGTTCTGGATCCTGCTCGTCGTCATCTACATCCTGGGCTATCTGGGAGCGCAGACGGCGGACGACACGAATCTCGTCTTCTGGGGCTTGGAGCTGCCGATCGGCAAGCTGCTGCTCGCGCGGATCTGCACGTTCTATTACTTCCTCCACTTCCTGGTTCTGACGCCGGTGATCGGTTTGCTCGAGACGCCTGTGCCTGTGCCCGAGAGCATCTCGAAGGCCGTGCTGGCGAAGAAGGGGGCCTGAGGGGACGATGACAATGAAGCTCAATCTTCTCCTAGCCGCCGCGTTGACACTGGGCCTGGCCGGGGCCGCGCTCGCTTCCGAGGAAGAGAGCGGCACCTTCGAGCCGAAGCACCCACAGCAGCAGCAGTGGGTCTGGGAAGGCGTGTTCGGCAAGTTCGACCGGCAGCAATTGCAGCGCGGCTATCAGGTCTACAAGGAAGTCTGTGCCGCGTGCCACGGCATGCATTTGCTGTCGTTCCGCAACCTGTCGCAGCCTGGCGGGCCTGAGTTCACCGAAGCGCAAATGAAGGCGATCGCGGCGAGCTTCCAGGTGCCGACGATCGACGACAACGGCGAGGCCGCGCAGCGGCCGGGAACGCCCGCCGACCGGTTCCCGGCGCCCTATCCGAACGAAAAGGCCGCGCGCGCCGCGAACGGCAACGCCCTTCCGCCGGATCTGTCGGTGATCATCAAGGCGCGCCACGATGGTTCGAACTACACGTACTCGCTTCTGACCGGCTACACGGACGCGCCGTCCGATTTCAGTCTGCTGCCCGGGTTGAACTACAACCCGTACTTCGCGGGTCATCAGATCGCGATGCCGGCGCCGCTGGTGTCGGACGGGCAAGTAACGTGGCCGGAAGGCAATCCGGCGGCGACGAAGGACCAGATGGCCAAGGACGTGGTCGCGTTCCTGACGTGGGCGTCGGAGCCCAAGTTGGAGGAACGCAAGGAACTCGGCGTCAAAGTGATGATCTTCCTCATCGCGCTGTCGGCCTTGCTCTACCTTGCCTACCGGCGCCTTTGGCGCGACGTCGATCACTGACGTCGCTCGGCCGCGTCAGGCGGGGGAACGCCCGAACACCGGCGTTCCCTGGTGGAACAGCAGTTGCCAGCGTCCGTCGGCTTTCTGCCACACCGAACAGCGAAGCGCGCGAACCGCGCGCGCGTTTCCCGATTGCGATTTCGAACTGCGATAGGTGAGCAGGGCCGTGTCGGGCGCGAGCCAGATCACTTTCAGGTTCTGCAAGGCCGCGTAGCGAGGCTGGCCGGCGGCCGGGTCGGCCAGAATGGCGGCGATCGTCTGGCGCTTGTTCAACGCGACGCCGGAGCTGGCGAATTCGGTGCAATCGTCGGCGAGCATCGCTTCGAGCTGCGGCCGCGACGTGCGAACGGACGGCAATTGCAGGCGCATTTCCAGGCGCTTCAGCATCGCCGCTTCTTTTGCCCGTGCCTTCATCGCGCGGCTCGTGTCTTCTTCGGATGCGCCGACGGTTTCGTTCGATCACCGGGGACTGGCGTTGCCTGGTGAAAGATCATCTGCCAGCGCCCGCCAATGCGTTTCCAGATCGAGCTGCGATTGGCCGTCGATGTTCTGCTGCCGTTCGCCCTGACGCTTCGGTAGGTCAGTTGCGCGACATCTTTGCTGAGCCAGGTGACTTTGCAGTCTTTGATGGCAGCTGTGACCAGCGGCTCACGCGCTTCCCTGCGAAGCGCTTCGATCATCTCCTTCTTGTCGTAGCGCGCGCCCGAACTTCCAAACTCGGAGAAGTCATCCGCGAGAAGGCGAGCTAGGTGCTCTCGCGAGCGGCGAACCGACGGCACGAGCAACAGGGCTTCCAGCCGCTTGAGCGTTGCCGCTTCTTTTGCCCGTGTTTTCATCACTCGGCCCTCGTTTCCTTTTGGGTTGCCTGGGGGCTTTGGCAGGCAAGGTGGCCCAAGTGAAACCAATTGCGCCCCTGTGCTCAAGTGATACAAAGCCCCGCTTTCGGCGGAGGCTTGCTTTCCCATGGCCAACACGGTTCTCGGCGTCATCGGCGGCAGCGGGGTCTACGGCATCGACGGGCTGGAAAATCCGAGGTGGGAGCGCGTGCGCAGCCCATGGGGCGAGGCCTCGGACGAGCTTCTGTTCGGGGGGCTTGGCGGCGTCGACATGGTGTTCCTCCCGCGCCACGGGCGCGGGCACGTTCATTCCCCGACCAGCATCAACTATCGGGCGAACATCGACGCGCTGAAGCGGGCAGGCGCTACGGACGTGATCTCGGTCTCGGCCTGCGGGTCGTTCAAGGAGGAACTGCCGCCCGGGACGTTCGTGTTGGCGGACCA
>QKCS01000320.1 GCA_003246795.1 Alphaproteobacteria bacterium | reverse complement strand
TGGGGGAGCCGACGAACATCATGAGATAGTCGGTGCCCAGCATGTACCAGTTGCCGCCGGTGAAGGGCAGTTCCAGGAAATAGGCGAGCGAGTTGGGAAGCGCGACGACGGCCTTCGGCAGGAAGCCGCAGCTCCAAGAGTTCAGGCCGTAGTCCTTGCACGCGTCGCCGAAGAGACCCGCTTGGATCATCTGGTCCGAGAGAAAATAGACGGCGATGCAAGCGGCCATGAACCAGCCCGCAAATATGCCGAATGCCCGAGGTTGCCACATGCGGCGACCGCTACTTCACAAATTTGACGAGATCGTGGCTGCGCGGGTTCCGCGCCATCAACCGCGCGTGAGGCGCAGCCAGCGTATGCCGGCATCGACGCCGGTTTCGCCGGCGGCCCTGAAACCCAGGCGCTCGTAGAAGTTCCGCGCGCGCGTGTTCGGTTCGTCGACTTTGAGGGAGAGCGGGCCGTCGGCAATCTTCTCCGCCGCGGTGATCAGCGCAGTGCCGATGCCGAAGCCTTGCGCGTCGGGATCGACGTAGAGCGAGTGGATGAAGTTCGAGGGGCGGAAGAAGGCCAAGATTCCCAAGATCGCACCGTGCGCGACGGCGATGTAGACTTCTTCGTTCCGGGCGTGGGCGAGGAAATCTTCAGCCTTGAACCAATTCTTCGGACGCCACGTGAAGGCGTCGTTCCCGGCACGTTCGTAGAGCGCGGCGCAAGCATTCGATTCGTCGGGCTCGGCGCTGCGGATCTTGACCGGCAGCGTCTTACAAACCGCTTTCGTCAGATGCGAGGCGCTCATGGGCTACATCTGCATTGTCCAACCGCCAACCGCTTGCGCGGCCTGGCGCACGGCCTCCGACAATGTCGGGTGAGCGTGGCTGGTGCGCGCGATGTCTTCGGCGGCGGCTTGGAACTCGATGGCGAGCGCCGCCTCGGCGATCATGTTGCCGACTTCGGGACCCATCATGTGGACGCCCAACACGCGGTCGGTCTTCGCGTCGGCGAGGATCTTCACGAAGCCGTCGGTCGAGGCATTAGCGCGGGCGCGCGAATTCGCCATGAACGGGAACTTGCCGGTCTTGTAGGCGACGTTCGCGGCCTTCAACTCCTCTTCGGTCTTGCCGACGGTGGCGACTTCGGGCGCGGTGTAGACGACGGCGGGGATCGCGTCGTAGTTCACGTGGCCGGCCTGCCCTGCGATGATTTCGGCGACGGCAACGGCTTCGTCTTCCGCCTTGTGGGCCAGCATCGGCCCTTCGATCACGTCGCCGATGGCGTAGACACCGGGCGCGGACGTTGCGTAGCGCTTCACCGGAATGCGGCCCTTGTTGTCGACCTTGATGCCGACCTTGTCGAGACCGAGGCCGTTCGTGTAGGGGCGGCGGCCGATCGACGAGAGCACGATGTCGGTCTGGATCATTTCGCGCGCGCCGCTGGCGGCCGGTTCGATCGCCACTTCGAGCGCGCCGTTCTTCCGTTCGACGCCGACGACCTTGGAGCCGAGCTTGAACGTCATGCCTTGCTTGGTCAGCAGGCGCTGAAAGCTTTTCGCGACCTCGCCGTCGAGGCCCGGCGTGATGCGGTCGAGGAATTCGACGACGGTGACCTGACTGCCCAAGCGGCGCCAGACCGAACCCATTTCGAGGCCGATGTAGCCCGCGCCGATCACGAGCAGGCGCTCGGGCACGTCCTTCAGCGACAATGCGCCGGTCGAGGAGACGACGTCTTCCTCGTTCACGGTCACGCCGGGCAACGGCGTCGGTTCGGAGCCGGTAGCGATAAGGATGGCCTTCGCCTCCACCGTCCGCGTCGCGCCGTCGTTGCCCTTGATCTCGACTTTGTTGCCGCCCAGAAGCGCGCCGGCGCCGACGGCGTATTCGACCTTGTTCTTCTTGAACAGGAACTCGATGCCCTTGGTCAGGCCGTCGACGGTCTTGTGCTTGTGCGCCATCATGGCGTCCAAGTCGAAGCTGACGTCGTTCGCCTTGATGCCGAGCGCCGGGTAGTGCGATTTCGTTTCCTCAAAGAGTTCAGAAACGCGCAACAGCGCCTTCGACGGGATGCAGCCGATGTTGAGGCATGTGCCGCCGAGCTTGCCGCGCTTTTCGATGCAGAGCGCGCGCTGGCCGAGCTGCCCTAGACGGATGGCCGCGTTGTAGCCGCCGGGGCCGCCGCCGATGACCACGGCGTCATACGTGTTGGTCATTCCATGTCCCCCATCATCATGGCCGGGCTTGACCCGGCCACCCAGCCTTTCGCGCGGCAGCGCGGGGATAGCTTGCTGCGGGCCAGATTCGTTTTCATCGTCTTCCGTCTCTCGCGCGCACAGACGTGCGCGCACTGGGTGGCCGGGTCAAGCCCGGCCATGACGAGTTGGGGGGCTAAAGCTCCAACACCATGCGTTCGGGAGCTTCCAGGCATTCCTTGACGCGCACCAAGAATGTAACCGCCTCTTTGCCGTCGACAAGGCGGTGATCGTAGGAGAGCGCCAGATACATCATCGGGCGGATTTCGACCTTGCCGTCGATGGCGACAGGGCGCTGCTCGATCTTGTGCATGCCGAGAATGCCCGATTGCGGGGCATTGAGGATCGGCGTCGACATCAGCGACCCGTAGACGCCGCCGTTCGATATCGTGAAGGTGCCGCCTTGCAGCTCGTCCAACTTCAGCTTGTTGTCGCGCGCGCGCAGGCCGAAGTCGTTGATCTGCTTCTCGATGTCGGCGAACGACTTGTGGTCGGCTTCGCGCACGACAGGCACGACGAGCCCGCGTTCAGTCCCGACGGCGACGCCCATATCGTAGTAGTTCTTGTAGACGATGTCGTCGCCTTCGATCTCCGCGTTGACGGAGGGAATTTCCTTGAGCGCGACGATGCAGGCCTTCACGAAGAAGCTCATGAAGCCCAGGCGCACGCCATAGCGCTTCTCGAACACGTCCTTGTGCGCCGCGCGCAGATGCATGATCGCGGACATGTCGACCTCGTTGAAGGTCGTGAGCATGGCCGCGGTGTTCTGCGCCTCCTTCAAGCGCAACGCGATCGTGCGGCGCAGACGCGACATTGGCACGCGCTCTTCGCGCGCGGCCTGGGCGCGCGGACCCGCGGGCGGTTGATAGGTCGGCTTCGGTTCGTGCGCGCGCGCTTCGATGGCAGCGAGGACATCGCCCTTGGTTACGCGGCCGTCGCGACCGCTGGCAGCGATCGCCTGCGGGACGATCTTGTTTTCTTCGGCGATCTTGCGCGCGGCTGGGCTGAGGATCGGCGACGCAGACGATGCCGGTGCAGTCTTCGGCGCCGGGGCGGGCTCTGCCTTCGCGGCGGGCGCCGGCGCGGCGCTGGGCAACGGTTTCGGTTTCGGCGGGGCCGCGGCCGGCGCGCCACCGCCTTCTCCGATCTTGCCCAAGATGGCGCCGACTTCGATCGTCGTCCCGGGTTGCACCAAGATTTCGGAGAGCACGCCGGCGCTCGGCGCGGGAACCTCGACCGTGACTTTGTCGGTTTCGAGTTCGACGAGCGGTTCGTCGGCGTTGACTGCCTCGCCTTGGCTCTTCAGCCACTTGGCGACGGTCGCCTCGGTCACGGATTCGCCCAGGCCAGGCACGCGGATTTCGATCGTCATTCGTCCTTCTCTGTTCCTTCAGCCGCGTCCGCCGCACACGCGGCGCAGCGACGTTGTGCGAATCACACCGTCAGCGCATCGTCGAGCAACGCCTTCAATTCCGCCAGATGCCGGCTCATCTGGCCGGCGGCGGGCGAAGCCGCAGCATGGCGGCCCGCGTAGCGCGCGCGGTGGGACTTCGCCCCGATGCGGTTCAAGACCCATTCGATGTTGGGCTCCATGAACGTCCAGGCGCCCATGTTCTTCGGCTCTTCCTGCGCCCAAACCATGTCCGCCTTCTGGAAGCGGCCGAGCTCGGTGACGAGGGAGCGCGCGGGAAACGGATAGAATTGCTCGACGCGCAAGAGATAGACGTCGTTGACGCCGCGCTTTTCGCGCTCCTCCAGCAGGTCGTAATAGACCTTGCCCGAGCACATGACGACCCGGCGGATCTCGTCGTCGGGAACGAGTTCGACCGTCGAGCCGGGATAGGTCTGCGCGTCGTCGTGCAACACGCGGTGGAAAGACGAATCCGGCCCCATCTCGCTGAGCTTGGACACGCAACGCTTGTGGCGCAGGAGCGACTTCGGCGTCATCAGGATCAAAGGTTTGCGGAAGTCGCGGTGAATCTGTCGGCGAAGGGCGTGGAAGTAGTTCGACGGCGTCGAGATGTTGCCGACCTGGATGTTGTCTTCGGCGCAGAGCTGCAGAAAGCGTTCGAGGCGGGCGGACGAGTGCTCAGGCCCTTGACCCTCGTAGCCGTGCGGCAACAGCATTACGAGGCCCGACATGCGCAGCCATTTGCGCTCGCCCGACGTGATGAACTGGTCAATCAGCACCTGCGCGCCGTTCGCAAAGTCGCCGAACTGCGCTTCCCAAAGGACGAGCGCCTTCGGTTCGGCGAGCGCGTAGCCGTATTCGAATCCCAAGGCCGCCTCTTCGGAGAGGAAAGAATCGACGACCTCGAACTCGCCCTGCGACTCGGACACGTTTTGCAGCGGGTAGTAGCGTTCGTCGGTTTCCTGATCGACGAAGCCCGAATGGCGCTGACTGAACGTACCGCGCGTCGAGTCCTGGCCGGCGAGGCGGACGTGGTAGCCCTCGTCGAGCAACGTGCCGAATGCAAGCGCTTCGGCGGTCGCCCAGTCGATGCCTTCGCCGCTATCGATCAGCTGCGCCTTCTGCTGCAACAGGCGCTGGACGGTGCGATGCACGTGGAAGCCCTCGGGCACGCGGGTGAGCACGCCGCCGACGTGCTTCAACTTTTCCGTCGGCACCGCCGTGACGCCGCGGCGCTCTTCGCCTTCGGCCGCCTTGAAGCCGGTCCAGGCGCCGTCGAGCCAATCGGCGCGGTTCGCCTTGAAGCCGGCCGCCGCCTCGAACGCGTTCGCCAGGCGCTCTTCAAAGGCCTTCCTCATTTCCGCGACTTCTTCGGGCGTCACCGTGCCTTCGTCGATCAGGCGCTTCTCGTAGATCGCGAGCGTCGTCCTGTGGGCCTTGATGGCCTTGTACATCGACGGCTGCGTGAACATCGGCTCGTCCGTTTCGTTGTGACCGAAACGGCGGTAGCAGAACATGTCGATGACGACGTCTTTGTGGAACTTCTGACGGAACTCCGTCGCCACGCGCGCGCAATAGACGACGGCCTCCGGGTCGTCGCCGTTCACGTGGAAGATCGGCGCCTGCACCATCAGCGCCACGTCCGACGGGTACGGCGAGGAGCGCGAGTTGATCGGCGACGTCGTGAAGCCGATTTGATTGTTGACGATGATGTGGATCGTGCCGCCGGTGCGATAGCCCTTCGTGCCCGACATCGCGAAGCACTCAGCGACGATGCCCTGGCCCGCGAACGCCGCGTCGCCGTGCATCAGGACCGGGATGACCGTCGTGCGTTCGACCTTGTCCTTGTGCTGATGCTGTTTGGCCCGCGCCTTGCCCAGGACGACGGGATTGACCGCCTCCAAATGCGAGGGGTTGGCGGCGAGCGAGAGGTGCACCTTGTTGCCGTCGAATTCGCGGTCCGAAGAGGCGCCGAGGTGGTACTTCACGTCGCCGGAGCCGCCGACGTCGTCGGGATTGGACGAGCCGCCCTGGAATTCGTGGAAGATGGCGCGGTAAGGCTTCGCCATCACGTTGCCGAGCACGTTCAAGCGGCCGCGGTGCGGCATGCCGAAGGAGATTTCCATCGCGCCCAACTTGCCGCCGACCTTGATGATCTGCTCGAGCGCGGGGATCAGCGCCTCGCCGCCGTCGAGGCCAAAGCGCTTGGTCGCGACGAACTTGACGGCGCAGTAGCGTTCGAAGCCCTCGGCTTCGATGAGCTTGTAGAGAATCGCCTTCTTGCCTTCGGGGGTGAAGGTGATGTCCTTGCCCGGGCCCTCGATACGCTGCTGCAGCCAGCCTTTCTGCTCGGCGTCGGCTATGTGCATGAACTGCACGCCGATGTTGCCGCAGTACGTGCGCCGCAGGATGTCGAGCATCTCGTTCACGGTCGCCGTCTCGAGACCCAGCATGCCGTCGATGAAGATCGGACGATCGCGGTCGTTCGGGCCGAAGCCGTAGGATTGCGGATCGAGCTCGGGATGCGATTCCGGTTTTGCCAACCGCAAAGGATCGAGATCGGCTTCGAGATGGCCGCGCACGCGATAGGCGCGGATCATTTGCGCGGCGCGCACAGTGTCGGTCGCGGCGCGGCGCGCCTCGTCGGCCGTTTGCGGCGGCGCCAGAGCCGCTACCTTCTGCTGCAATTCGCGCACCGTCGCGGGCGCCGCCTTCGCAGGTTTGCCGTCGGCCTTCGGCGCGGCGGGGGCGCCGATCAGCGCACGCGTGACGTCGTCCGCGGGTTCGGGCCAATCGGTGCGCGCCCACGAAGGGCGATGCGCGCCCTCGCGCACGCCTTCGGCTTCGAAGAACGCGCGCCAGCTTTCGTCGACCGCATTCGGATCTTTCAGATAGAGCGCGATCTGCTGTTCGATGAACGCGGCGTTCGCGCCGTACAAGAAAGAAGTCGCTTCAAAGACGTCGTTGGACCGGTCGCCTTTGGTTTCTGCGGTTGCCATCTTCGTTTCGCCGTCCTGCCCGGGCACACCCGGTTATGCGGACCAAAAAGTTTCAACGACCTTTCATTACGCGCGTGAGCGTCGTGCCCAGCGCGGCCGGCGAGTCGGCGACCGTAATGCCGGCCGCGCGCATCGCTTCGATCTTGCCGGCGGCGGTGCCTTTGCCGCCCGAGACGATTGCGCCCGCATGGCCCATGCGGCGGCCCGGCGGCGCGGTCACGCCGGCGATGAAGCCCACGACCGGCTTCTTCACCTTCGCGCGCTTCAGGAAATCAGCCGCATCTTCCTCGGCCGAACCGCCGATCTCGCCGATCATGATGATGGACTTCGTTTCCGGATCGGCAAGGAACATCTCCAGCACGTCGATGAAGTTTGTGCCGTTGACCGGGTCGCCGCCGATACCCACACAGGTCGTCTGGCCAAGGCCCTCCGCCGTCGTCTGCGCGACGGCTTCATACGTCAGCGTGCCCGAGCGGGACACGATGCCGACGGAACCGCGCTTGTGAATATGGCCCGGCATGATGCCGATCTTGCACTCGTCGGGCGTGATGACGCCTGGGCAGTTGGGACCGACGAGACGCGTCTTCGACCCTTGAAGCGCGCGCTTCACCTTGACCATGTCGAGGACGGGGATGCCTTCGGTGATGCAAACCGCCAGCGCGATGCCCGCATCGATCGCTTCCAGAATGGCGTCGGCGGCGAACGGCGGCGGCACGTAGATCGCGCTCGCCGTCGCGCCGGTCTTGGCGACCGCTTCCGCCACGGTGTCGAACACAGGCAAGTTCAGATGCGTGGTTCCGCCTTTGCCTGGCGAGGTGCCGCCCACCATCTTCGTGCCGTAGGCGATGGCCTGTTCCGAATGGAAGGTGCCTTGGTTTCCGGTGAAGCCTTGGCAGATGACTTTCGTGTTCTTGTCGACGAGAACGGCCATGAGAAAGCTTTGCGTCCTATTTGCGGATGGAACTCACGGAGAGCGACAGACCCGACATCGAGGCGCCGCCGACCACGTAGTGGAGCGTCAGGTTCGACGCGTTCTGCATCGACCACGTGTACGTCGTGACGCCGTCGACCGTTTCGGTGGTCGTCGGCGGGCGCTTCAGGAAAGCGCCATAGGCCTTGGCCGCCGTCTTTTCGTCGGCCCCCGGCACAAGCATGCTGCACGAGACGACGCTCGATCCGGCGCGATCGCCCGCGCCGCCGCCCGCCGTTCCGCCGGAGATTGAAACGAGGTGGCGCGCTCCGCTGCTCACGACCGCCCACCCTTCGAGCGTGGTCGACCCGGGCGCGAGCTGGTCGCGCTCGGCCTCAGAAAGCTTGTCCCATTTCTGACTCGCCGCGAGCGCGCGGATCTTGGCCAGGTCGACGCCGGTGTCGAGACAAGCAGCGCGATAGACGTCGAACGGCGCGGCGTGCGCGGCAGCCGCGAACGCGGCAAAAGCGAAGGCTGCGGCACTGCACTGCACGAGGCTGTTTGCGATACGCATGCCACTACCCTCTTTGCGTCCACACGCATGCACGTCACTTCTTGCTCTTGATCGCCTTGACGATCTTGTCGGCGGCGTCGGCGAGGTCGTCGGCCGGAATGAGCGCGAGGCCCGATTCGGCCAAGAGCTTCTTGCCGATGTCGGCGTTCGTGCCGGAGAGACGCGCGACAAGCGGAATGCTCAAATGCGTCTCCTTCGCGGCGGCGATGAT
>QKCS01000183.1 GCA_003246795.1 Alphaproteobacteria bacterium | reverse complement strand
GGGACACATGGCGCGGCTGGAAGGAAAACGAACAATCGTTACGGGAGCGGGCTCGGGGATCGGGCGCGCCTCGGCGAGGCTCTTCGCGAAGGAGGGCGCGGCCGTCCTCTGCGTCGACAGGACCGACGGCGTGCACGAAACGGTCGAGGCGATCAAGAAGGCGAACGGTCACGCCGTCGCCATGACGGCCGACGCCGGAAGCGAAGAAGACGTCAAAGCCTATGTCGGCCGCGCACTGAACGAGTTCGGCGGCCTGGACGCGATCTACGCCAACGCGGGCATCTCGGGCGGCTATGTGCCGATCGTCGATCAGACGATCGAGCAGTGGCAGGAGATTCTGCGCGTCAACCTGATCGGGCCTTTTCTCGCGATCAAGCACGTTGTGCCGGTGCTGGTGGCGCAAGGCAAAGGCTCGATTGTATGCACCGCGTCGGTGGCCGGCATTCGGGCGAACGCAGGGCCGACGCCTTATTCGGCCTCGAAAGCGGGCGTGATCTCGCTCGTGCAGACGACGGCGAACGAACTCTATGGTTCGGGCGTGCGCGTCAACGCGATCTGTCCGGGCTTGATCGAGACAGGGATGACAAAGCCGATCTTCGACGGCGCGCGCTCGCGTGGGACGGAAGGCAAGATCGGGCAACTCAACCCGATGAAGCGCTACGGGCATCCGGAGGAGATTGCGGCGATGGCACTGTTTCTGGCGTCTGACGAGGCGTCGTACGTCAACGGCCAGGCCTTTCCCGTCGACGGCGGCTTGACGTCGACGTTGCCGTTCGCCGGGCGGAGATAGGCCCGATGTTCGACGTTGCGCGGTTGAAGAAACACGTGGACGGTCAGTGGGGCGACGCGATCGTGCCGTCGCTCACGGACTACATCCGCATCCCGAACAAGTCGCCCGCCTACGATCCGCAATGGGCCGAACACGGCTACATGGACGATGCCGTCAAGCTCATGGGGGCTTGGGCGCGGCGTGAGATATCAGGTTTGCCGGGCGCGACGCTTGAGGTCGTGCGACTGCCGAAGCGCACACCCGTCATCCTGATCGAGGTGCCGGGCACAGGCGACGACACGGTCTTGCTCTACGGCCATCTGGATAAGCAGCCCGAGATGAAGGGCTGGTGGGAAGGCTTCGGGCCTTGGACGCCGGTGCTGAAGGACGAGAAGCTTTACGGGCGCGGCGGCGCTGACGACGGCTACGCGATGTACGGCTCGATCGCGGCGCTGACGGCGCTGAAAGATCAGGGCGTGCCGCATGCGCGCTGCGTGATCCTGATCGAGGCGTGCGAGGAATCGGGCAGCTACGATCTGCCGTTCTATATCGATCATTTGGCGGACCGCATCGGGCAGCCTTCGCTTGTCGTGTGTCTTGACTCTGGTTGCGGCAATTACGATCAGCTCTGGCTGACGACGTCGTTGCGCGGCAACGGCGTCGGCACGATGACGGTGAAGGTGCTGACCGAAGGCGTGCATTCCGGCGACGCGTCGGGGATCGTGCCGTCGAGCTTTCGTATCGCGCGCATGTTGTTGTCGCGGATCGAAGACGAAGCGACGGGGCGCATCCTGCCGAAAGACCTTTACGTCACGATCCCGAAGCAGCGGATCGCGCAAGCGAAAGCGGCGGCAAAGGTGCTCGGGCCCGAGGTCTACGCGAAGATGCCGCTTGCCGGCGGGACCTTGCCGATGGCGAAAAGCCTGTCGGAACTCGTGCTCAATCGAACGTGGCGGCCGCAGCTCGCGGTCATTGGCGCGGATGGGCTGACGCCGTCGGCGGACGCGGGCAACGTACTCCTGCCGTACACGACGCTGAAGCTGTCGTTTCGCTGGCCGCCGACGCTGAACGCCGACAAGGCCATCGAGACGGTCGAAAAGATCCTGACGCAGAAGCCGCCCTACAACGCCGAGATCGAGGTGAAGTTCGATCGCGGCGGTAGTGGATGGAACGCGCCGGCGCTGTCGCCGTGGCTGGAGGCGTCGGTCGCGCGCGCGTCGCAAATGGCGTTCGGCAAGCCCGTCGTCACCATGGGCGAAGGCGGGACGATCCCGTTCATGGGGATGCTGGGCGAGAAGTTTCCGGAGACGCAGTTCGTGATCACGGGCGTCTTGGGACCGCAATCGAACGCGCACGGCCCGAACGAGTTTCTGCACATCCCGACGGGCAAGCGGGTGACGATGGCGATCGCGCAGATCGTCGCCGATCACTTCGCGCGCGCCGACTTCAAGACGAAGAAGGGCGGCAGGGCGAAGGGCGCCAAGAAAGCTCCCGGGAAGAAGAGATAGTCTCAGCGATATCCGCGCCGCGGCTGCGAGCGGTCGAATTTCGGTTTGCCCGGGGGCTTGCCCGTCACCGGCGACGGGTGTCCGTCGAGCCGCATGTTGAACAGAAAATAGGTCGGGACGCAGAAGCCGATCTCCGCGTCGTGCAGCGCCTTGATCGCCTCGCCGCGGATGCGCGACGGCGTCGACAGATTCGTGCGGCGGCCGTTCGCCCTCGTGTTGCCGTAGTCCTTGTCCGAGATTCGGTCGTAGTCGGGGAATTTCTGGCAGATGTAGTCTTCGCGACAGGCCTTCGTCGGCGAGCAGGTGTCCAGCATGCCGCGCACGACACGCGACTCCAGGCAGGCGCCGGAATTGCCGGCCGCGGCGCAAAGGTCGAAGCCGTTGCCGCCTTGATTGGCGCAGAGTTCGGCGGGGACACGCTTCTTCAGGTCGAGACCGTCGAAGTTCTCTTCGGCGAGCGTGCAGCGTCGGCTGGCACGGCCCAGTGGTGCACCACTTTGCGGCAGTACACAGCGTAGTCCCTTTGCCTCGTTCCCGGCGTAGGCCGGCCCTTGAAATCGCCATTTGTCCTGGAACGCGAAGAGGTTGTACGCGGGGATGGGGCCGCGATCTTGCGGAAGTGCCGCGACTTCGGCGATCTCGCCCTTCCAACATACGGCTCCGGCAAAGGCGCGGCCACCCTTCACGACGCACTCGCCGAAGAGGACGGGGCTGTCCTTCGACGTGACCGTTCGTTCGCACGCCGTCGCCTGTCCGGCGACAGGCGCGCAGGCAGGAGCGCCGGCAAAGGTGTCGGGCGACGTGCAGAGGTGGCCGACAGTCGCGCTCTCAAACCGCGGTAGACCAGTCGGTGTCCAGTCGGCGGTCGTGAAGTTCGAGTGCTGGCGGAACCTGCTGGGCTCGCGGCCGTTCGCCAGGTCTTCGACGTATGCCAGGCGGCGCACCTCTTCCGCCGCCGCGTGCGGCGACATGGCGGCCTGTTGTTTGTTGAAACCGTGCGAATAACGGTCGTCGGCATACCCAAGCAAATGGAAGCCGGCCATGCCGCCCGATTGGTGACAACCCATGCAGGTCAGGTTGTCGAGCCGCTCGACCAGCGCGTCGCGCGACTTGACGAATTTGAGGCGCGAGAGGTCGATCGAGTCGAGCAGCGCTTCCTTGCCGCGGAACAGATGCGCGTAAGGTTTGTTTGCGGTGCGCGCGCGGCCAAGCGTCGACCATGAGACGGAGAAGTTGGTCAGGAACTTGTCGTCGAAGTCGACGACGAGCGTGCCGTTGTCGAGGCGATCCAGCCGGTCGCCCTGCTTCAGCCAATCGACGAAACGGGTGAGGAGCGTCGGGTCGCTTTCGACGGCGAGCACGTCGGGCGTGTTCTCGAGCGGGATGGGTTCGAGCTTGTCGCCTTTCGCGCGGAAGATGCGCTGCATGTACATCGCTTGTCCGCCGAAATCGTGCATGTAACCCGACGTGAAGCGCAGCGATTGGAAGTTCACTTCCATCTGCTTGAACGTGAGGTCCTTCAGCGGCCCGTTGCGCAAAGCCGCGGCCATTGTCGCTGGCGACGCATCGGCCGGCAGGCGCCAACGTTTGGCGAAAGCCGTGCAATCCGCCTGTTTCGGATAACGCTTCACGACATTAACGAAGAAGGGAAGGGACGAACTCGACTGTGGCGCGTGGTAGCTCAGGCGATAGATGAAGCGGACCTCGCCGCAGCTCGACGGGTCGAAGTCGACGCGATCCATTCGGTTGACGACGCCGACGAGCTTCATCTCGCCGAATTCCGAGTTCAGCCAGCGCTCGTCGAAGTGGCGCGGCTCGTCGCCGTCATACTCGACCGCGTAGGGGTATTGCGAATTGTTCGACAGGTGGCGGATGAAGTAGCCGGCCTTCAGGTCCTTGGCGGATCGTTTACCCTTGTCCTCGAAGTTGCGGATCAGGCGAACCATGTCGGGGATGTCGCCTGATCCAGGCGGAATGTTGGCCGGCATCTGATCCGTCCAGGGATCGTGGGGCAGCGGGCGGCCGATCACATCCGCGAAGCTGCGGTAGTACGGATTGATGCGGTACATCCAGGCAGTCTGCGACATCTTGGTGCCGCCGACTGCCTCGGAGAGGCTGAAGCCCGTGTTTTCGAGTGCGCTCAAGACCTTCGTATCGAGAACGTTCACCACGAGACGCGTCGCGGGCTGCGCCGACGCGTTCAGCGCGCACAGCATCAGACACAGTGCCAACATCCAGCGCACCGGCAATCCCCCCTTTGCCCTCACGCGCTCAAAGCGAAAGCAGATCGCGGTAGACCCGTTCGACGTCCGTCTTTCCTTTGCCGCGCACGATCTTGAGCCAACCGTCGGCGGAGGCGATGAAGCCGTTCGTGGCCGCAGCCAGGCGCTTCTCGAACTCTGTCTGGCCCCAGTCCTGAAGGCGCTTCTTGACGCGGTCGGGGGCGAAGAACATCTGCGCGCGCGGACCGGGCAACTCCTCGTTCGACGTCATGCGGTCCCAATGCGTTGCGCCGACGGCGCAGCTGTATTTGAGGCGGTCGCCCCAATGGCGATGGACGGCGGCGCGCACGTCGCCGTTGCCCGCCATGTCGACGAAGACGGCGGTCTTGTCGTTCGGGCTTTGCGCGATCGCGTCGTACGGGACGACGCGGTCGTAGTAGCCGGTTTTTTCCACGAACGGCACGTTCGCCTTCGAGGTCAGCCCGACGACGCCGACTTGGCCGTGGCGGTTTGCGTGCAGCAGGTAGGCAAGGCCCAGCGCTGTCTTGCTCGAGGCGCTCGCCAGGACGACTTCGCGAGCGCCGAAGAAATCCTCCTCGGCCAAGAAATCGTCGATGAGGAAGGCCGTCGAGAACAGCGGGCGGAAGAGCGCGCGTTCCGCTTCGCGCGACTTGTCGTAGTTCGGGTCGGCCGCGACGCGGACGTAGCTGTTGTATACGGGCGCCATCTTCTGGCGATGCGCGGCGCCGTCGTAGAAGCCGTGCGGCGCGACGCGCGTGGGTTCGACGACGAGATACGTCGACATCGGAAAGTAGCCCCAGAAGCGTTCGCCGGGCTTGATGCCGTCCGCCGTGGACTCGACGATGTCGGCGAAGCCCCAGACGGGTACGCGGCCCCAGCCCTCGGGCGCGGGGAAGAAGTTCCAATACATCATTGCATCGCCAAACGCGCCGTAGGTCACGTTGTTGGCAGTGAAGGCGAAGGTGTCGATCTTGAAGAGAGACTGTCCGGCTTTCAGCGCGGGCAGCGGCGTATCAACGAACTTGGTTTCGGCGAGCGATTTGCGGCTGGTGAGGAAGTCGGTCGATGTCGTCATCGTGCGGGCTCCGTCGGTTGAGGCCATCTTGGCACGTCGCGCCGGATGGCGCACGGTCGATCGTCAGTCGAAGTCGGGCCGCGATGCGCGCAGGCGTTTGATCTTGCCCCGGTGGACCTTGCGGTCGGTGCGCTGGGCGCGGGCTGCACGCGACGGTTTCGTTTTCTTGCGAGGCTTCGGCGCGACGGCGGCTTGGCGGATCAGCGCGATCAGGCGCGCGAGCGCGTCGGCGCGGTTGCGCTCTTGCGTGCGGTGGCTTTGCGCTTCGATCACGAGGATGCCGTCCTTGGTCAATCGGCGGCCGGCGAGACGTTGCAATCGGATCGAGACGTCGTCGGGCAGGCTTGGGCTTCGGCGGACGTCGAAGCGCAACTCGACCGCGGTCGAGAGCTTGTTGACGTTCTGCCCACCGGGGCCCGAAGCGCGGACGAAGGATTCCTGGATTTCGTCTTCGCCTATGGAAAGCGTGTCGGTGATCTTGATCATGTGCGGCAAGCGTCATAGTCCGGATTTGCACTGATCTCCAAGGCTTGGCAGAGTCGGGCCCTCTTTCACAATCCGAGGTCCGCCGCATGAGGTTCGCGCTCTTCGCCTTCGTATTCGCCACCGTCGCCACGGCTTTTGCCGGCGGCGCTGTCGCGGCCGGAAAACTACGGCTCTCGGTCGCGACGGGCGGGACGGGCGGCGTGTTCTACCCCTACGGCGGCGGGATCGCGCGCGTGCTTTCGAAGCATGTCGACAACATGCAGGTGACGGCGGAGGTTACCGGCGGGTCCGTGGACAATGTGAAGCTCGTCGCGGCGGGCGAGGCCGACATCGGACTGACCACGGTCGACTCGGCGCTCGACGGCTTGAAGGGGACGGGCGCCTACAAAGATACCGGTCCGCAGCACGTTCGCGTGCTGGCGGTGCTCTACGACAGCTTCGTGCATGTCATCACGCGCGCGAACTCCAAGATCAAGACGGTCGCGCAGATGAAGGGACGGCGCGTGTCGGTCGGTTCGGCCGGGTCGAGCACGGAGGGCGTGGCTGATCGGTTGCTCGCCGCGGCGGGCCTTGATCCGCACAAGGACGTGACGCGCGACAATCTCGGCGTTTCCGAATCCGTGTCTGCGCTCAAGGACGGGAAGATCGACGCCATGTTCTGGATCGGCGGCCTGCCGACCTCGGCGGTCACCGATCTCGTGACGACGGGGAATGTGAAGATCACATTCATTCCGACGGCGGATCTGTTGCCGAAGCTCGACGCGAAATACCCGGATCTCTACCGCAGTTTCACGCTGCCGAAGACGGTCTATCCGGGAACGCCGGCCGACGTGCCGGGCATCGGCGTGGCGAACGTTCTGGTCGTCAATGCCAGCATGAAGGACGAGACAGTCGAGAAGATTCTCAAAGGCCTGTTCGACAATCTGGGTGAGGTGCACGCCATCCATCCGGAGGCGAAGGCGTTTTCGCTCGCCGGGGCGGCGGTGAAGACGGCGGTTCCCTTCCACCCGGCCGCGACCAAATTTTATAAGGCGCACGGCGCGATCAAGTGAGCCAAACGGCGGACCCAAATCTCGACATCAGCGAAGAACAGGCGACGCGGAAGCTTTCCGCGCCGATGGCATGGCTCGGCGGCGCGCTGGCCTTCGTGCTGGCGGCGCTCGCACTCTATTGGACGCAATATTCGATCGGCACCACGCCCTATCGCGCCGCGTTCCTCGGGCTCGTTCTGGCGCTCGCTTTCCTTCTCTTTCCTGCGTGGCAGAGGTCGCGCCATCGCGACAAGGTTTGGATCGTCGATTGGCTGCTGATCGCGGTTGCCACAGCGTCGCTCGTCTATCTCGCGACGAATGTCGAGGAATACAAGACGCGCGCGATGATGCCGCTCGATATCGAGGTCTGGCTCGGCGCCGGCTTGATCGTTTGCATTCTCGAAGCGACGCGGCGGACGACCGGCTGGGCTTTGCCACTGATCACGACGGTCTTTTTGACCTATGCGTTCGCGGGGCCGTACATGCCCGAACCCTTGGACCATCGCGGCTATTCGCTGGCTCGGATCGTGGGGCAGAACTACCTGACGCTCGAGGGAATCTTCTCGACGCCGCTCGACGTTGCGGCCACGTTCATTGTGTTGTTTACGATCTATGGTGCCGTATTGGCGAAGAGCGGCGCGGGGACGTTCTTCATCGAATGGGCGTTCGCGCTGTTCGGCAAGCGGCCGACACCGTCGGCGCCTGGCCGCGCGACGGTGGCGTCGGGCTTCCTGCTCGGCACCGTTTCGGGTAGCGGCGTCGCGACGACGGTGACGCTCGCGACGCTCGCCTGGCCGATGCTGAAGCGAGCGGGCTACCCGCCGAACGTCGCAGGCGGCATTTTATCTGCGGCAGGGATCGGCGCTCTTCTCTCGCCGCCGACGCTGGGCGCGGCCGCCTTCATCATCGCCGAGTACCTTCAGATCTCGTATCTCGAAGTGCTCATCATGGCGACGATCCCGACGCTGCTCTACTACCTGTCCTGTTGGCTGATGGTCGAGGCGGACGCGCGGCGGCTCGGCGTGACGGCGGTTCGAACGAGCGAGTCGACGGCTTGGGCGCTGGCGCGAACCTACGGCTACCACTTCCTTTCGTTGGGCGCGATCGCGGTGCTGCTTTCGATCGGGATGAGCGCTTTCATGGCGGTGTTCTGGTCGATCGCCATCGCGTTCGGGCTAAGCCTGCTCAGGACACCGACACGGCTTGCGCTCTTGCAGGGTGCGGCCGTCGGTGTCGGCGCCGGGTTCGCTGTCTATTTTTTCGATTCGCGGTTATCGGCGGCGGCCTTCATGGGCATCGCAACCGCGCTTGTTTATTCC
>QKCS01000341.1 GCA_003246795.1 Alphaproteobacteria bacterium | reverse complement strand
GAACGAACGCTTCGCCCGTGGTGGCCTCGCCGCAACGCTGACCCTCGACGCCGATCCCGGTCGGGGTGCGATCCGCATCAACCCGGAAGCGCTTCACCAAGTCCTGACGGCCCTGAAACAGCTCGAGGGGACCGTGAAAGCGAACCCGCCCAGCCTCGACGGAATCCTGGCACTGCGTGGCGTCATCGAGACCCAGGGCCCCGAACTCGGCGAGGCCGAATTGGCCGCGCGTGACGCTGCCGTGCTGGGGAGCCTCGCCGTCGCCCTCGACGCCCTCAAAGCGGCGCGTCGGGAAGAAGGTGCGCGCCTCGACGCGGTCTTGCGTCAGCACACGGACCGGATGGATGAACTCGTCGCCGAGGCCGAGCGCCTGGCGGCCGTTCAGCCTGAGCAGCTGCGCGAGCGTCTCAAGACGTCCGTCGACGAGCTCCTCAAGGCCCGCGTCGGTGTCGGCGAGGAGCGGCTGGCGCAAGAACTCGCGCTTCTCCTGGTCAAGGCGGACGTACGCGAAGAAATCGACCGCCTGAAGTCCCACATCGCTCAAGCGCGCCAGTTGTTCGCGGGCGGCGGCGCGCAGGGACGGCGCCTCGACTTCCTCGCCCAGGAGTTCAATCGCGAAGCCAACACGCTCTGCTCCAAATCCTCCGATATCCAACTCACGCGCGTCGGCCTCGAACTCAAGGCCGCGATCGACCAATTGCGTGAACAGGTACAAAACGTCGAATGACAAATGTCACGAACATCAAGCGACGGGGCATGATGCTCGTGCTGTCATCGCCCTCGGGTGCGGGAAAGACGACGTTGGCCAAACGACTGCTGGAAACGGACAGGAACTTCACGATGTCCGTCTCCGTCACGACCCGCGCACGCCGCCCATCGGAGGTGGAAGGGCAGGATTATCTCTTCATCACGCCGGCCCAGTTTGGCGAAAAGGTGAAGCGAGGGGAACTTTTGGAACACGCCACCGTCTTCGGTCATTCGTACGGAACGCCGCGCGCCCCCGTGGACGCGGCTCTCGCGCAAGGGCACGACATCCTTTTCGACATCGATTGGCAGGGAACGCAGCAGTTGAAGGAGAAGGCGCGCGAAGACGTCGTCAGCATCTTCATCCTGCCGCCGTCGCGCGGCGAACTCGAGCGCCGCCTGCATTCGCGTGCGCAGGACACGGCGGAAATCGTTCGCCAGCGGATGGCGAAAGCCAACGACGAACTCAGCCATTGGGCCGAATACGACTATGTCGTCGTCAATGACGACATGGCGGTGGCCGACGCCAAGATCGCCCACATCGTCGAGGCCGAGCGCCACAAGCGGGCGCGCCAGACGGGTCTGTCGGAGTTTGTCCGTACACTCATGACCTAGCCGTTCGCGCCGCCAGCCCTCGCGCGAGCGCCGCGAACCCTTCCACCGCAACGTCTTCCGCACGGACCGTCGGATCAAGTTCGGCGTCCGCGATCAATGCGTCGCTGAACGGTCCGAGCGACTTCAGGCTGGACCGCAGCATCTTGCGCCGCTGACCGAAGGCGGCGGCCGTCACGCGTTCGATCATCTCCGGCGCGGCGTCGCCGCGTGGCGCGGCCAGAAGATCGAACCGCACGACGCTCGACGTCACCTTCGGCGGCGGCGTGAACGCGCTGCGATGCACGTCGAACAGAATGCGGGGCGCGGTGCGCCACTGGCTGATGACCGAAAGCCGTCCGTAGGCCGGCGTGCTGGGCTTCGCGACAATGCGTTCTGCCACTTCGCGCTGGAACATCAGCGTCAGGCTCTCGTACCACGGCGGCCACGTGCGCGCCGTCAGCCACTTCACGAGCAACGGCGTCGCAACGTTGTAGGGCAAGTTCGCGACGACCAGCGCGCGCGCGCCAGGGCGGAGAAAGTCGGCCTCGCTGACGGCAAGCGCATCGGCCGCAACGACGCTCAGCCGATCAGGGTAGGCTGCCACAATGCGCTCCAATGCAGGCAAACAGCGTTGATCGCGTTCGACGGCGACGACGCGCGCAGCGCCTTCGGTGAGCAGTGCGCGCGTCAGGCCGCCAGGCCCGGGACCGACCTCGATCACCGTTCGGCCGGCAAGCGGGCCCGCCTCGCGCGCGATGCGTCGCGTCAGGTTCAAATCGAAGAGGAAGTTCTGGCCTAGCGCTTTCCGCGCGCTCAGGCCCAGTTCCGCGATCACCTCGCGCAGCGGCGGCAGGCCGTCGTCCGAGCTCATGCCCGCTTGGCGCGCTCGAACGCGATCGCTTCCGCAAGACGCAAGGCGGCAACGAGGCTGGAGGGATCGGCGCGATCCTGCCCCGCAATGTCGAGCGCCGTGCCGTGATCCGGAGACGTTCGCACGATCGGCAGTCCCAACGTGACGTTCACGCCGCCGGCGAAGTCGAGCGTCTTGAGCGGGATCAACGCTTGATCGTGATACATGCAGATTGCCGCGTCATACCGGGCGCGCGCGCCGGCATGGAAGAGCGCGTCGGCGGGTAGGGGACCGGTGACCTCAAGGCCTTGGGAGCGCAGATCGGAGATCGCCGGCGCAATGATCCGTGTCTCCTCGTCGCCCATCGCCCCGCCTTCGCCCGCGTGCGGGTTGAGCGCCGCCACGGCAAGACGCGGCTTGGCGATGCCCAAGTCCTGGATCAGCGCACGATGCGTCGCCGCGCCCGCCGCAATGATCGCCTCGCGTGTCAGGCTGCGAACCGCCTGTGCCAGGGACACGTGCACGGTCACGGGCACCACGCGCAGTCCTTCTATAACGAGCATCATCACCGGCGCCGTGCCGCCGCACAAAGACGCCAGGTACTCCGTGTGTCCCGGGAATTTGAATCCGGCCTGATAAAGCGTCGCCTTGTGAATAGGGTTGGTCACGACGCCCGCGGCTTCTCCGCCGCGCGCCAGCGCAACCGCCTTGTCGATCGCCGCAATGACGGCCGCACCGTTGGCGGCGTCCGGTGCGCCGGGCACGGCTTTGACTTTCAAAGGAACAGGAAGAACGGGCACGCCTTCGAAGAACCGCCGCCCCGCCTCGTCCATCGACGCGACTTCGATGATGTGGGAATGGCTCTTGATGCGGTGCGCCTCGGCGCGCAGCCACTCGGGGTCGCCCAGCACGGCAAAAGCTGGCACAGGCCGTCCGTCCGGCGCATGCCAAGCCTTGATCACAATCTCGCCCGCGACGCCCGCGGGCTCTCCCATCGTGAGTGCGAGCGGCCTGCGCTGCGGCCTCCGCGCCATGTGCCCCTAGTTGTCCCGCATCTCGATCGTGGCGTCGCGCCGCAAGTCGCGCATATAGCGGCGGGCGAGCATCGAGAGTTCCTGGCTGAACAGGCGGTTCTCGACCTCTTCGCGTGTCACGTCTTTCTGCGCGACGATCACCGGGGGCCTGTCTTGCACCGTCTGGGCCGGAATCATGCCGCCCGCGCAGATGACGTACATTTCGATGCCGGAAGCGCCGCGGAGCGGCGGCGTGGAGCGGCCGTTCGGCGTCTGCCCGAGGATCTTGACGAATTGGGGCGCGAGGTCCTTGGTGCCCATGGACCCGATCATTGTGTAATTGCCACCGTGGGACCGCGCGATCGAGGCCGCCGACGAACAGCCGTCCACCGAACGGTAGATTTCGATCGCCTGCTTGCGGACCTGGTCTTCCTTCGCCTTCGACGCGTTGTCGGGAAGCGGGATCGAAATTTGAGCCAGCGTGATCGTCGACTTCATCCTTTGCGGTTTCTGCGGCTGCGGCGCTTCGACTTGCTCGACCTTCGACCCGGTCGGCAGGCGCTTCTCGCGCACGCCGATGATGTAGTACCCGCCTGGTCCGCGAACGGGATCCGAAATCGAGCCTGGAGCCGTCTTCACCACGACGGCGGCGATCGCGTCCGGCAGTTCTTCCTCCGTCACCAGACCGATATCGCCGCCGTTGCTCGACGACGGCGATTGGCTGAACTGCCGTGCCAGCGCCACGAAGTTCGCGCCCGTCCGAAGCTGGCCCAGGATGCCTTGGATGTTCTGTTTGATCTGATCGTCCAGCTCCGGCGAGTCGACGGCCAGAAAAATCTCCGACACCGCATACTGAGTCTTCTTGGAAGACTCCTGCATCTGCTTGAGGACGCGATCGACTTCCTCGTCGGAAACCGACACGCGCGGCGCCAGCCTCTGCTGGACGAGCTTGTTCCACGCCAAGTCCGCTTTGATCTGATTCTGCAGCGTCGCGCGCGCGATGCCGTTCTGATCAAGCATCTTGTAGATCGAGTCGACCGTGATGTTGTTCTGCTGCGCGATGCGCTTGAAATTCTTGTCGAGATCGTCCTGCGTGATCTTGACGTTGTACTTTTGCGCCTCCTGCAGCTGCAGCAGTTCGTCGATCAACTGGCGCAGCACTTGCGGGCGCAACCGCTTGGCGACCTCGGGGCCCTGGCTGCCCGACGTCACCATCACAAGCTTGATGCGCTGATCGAGGTCGTAGCTCGAGATGATGATGTCGTTGACGATGGCGGCCGCGCGCATCGTCTTGGGCTCTTTCGTGGCGCCGGCGGCGATGGTCTGGTTAGCGGAGATCGCGAGCACCGCGGCGACAACGAGGGCGAGCAGTGCGAAAGAGCGGGTTGACCAGACCGAACGACGAACGAACATCGCAGCTACCGAGAATCCTGAGAAGACGAATACGCCAGAGCCGCCGGGAACTTGAATCGGCCTGGCAACAGCAACGCCCGGGAGAATAACCACTTCCGACGCTCGATCAATGCCGCAAAATCTAGGCATTGCGCGGCCTTGAGGGCTGTCGGCGAGGTCTAGTTGACGCCCTTGAGGCGGAACGTGAACAGGAACGACGACGCCGGCTCGATGTCGCGGTCGCGGGTGAATCGGCGGCGGAAATCGACGCCGAACTCCGCGCAATCGTCTTCGTACGAGATGCCGAACTTGCTCTCGATCATCTGGTCGCCGGCCAAATCACGACGGCCCGACGCTCTCAGCCAGATGTCCTCCAGCGCTTGGACGCTGCCGGCCAGGTTGACCTCCTCGCGCTGGTCGGGAAGCAGCGGGTCGGGTTCAAGCAGCACATAGCCCGCCCTGAACGAATAGACGTCCGGGTCGAACGCCTCGGCGTAGACTTCGTTTCGCTCGAAGCGGAAGGCCGATTGATCGATTCGGAAACGATGGACGATGCGGACGTTGCCGTCGGGCTGCACGGTCAGACGTCCGACATAGTCGGATTGCTGGTTGCGCAAGCCCGACTGCTCGGTGAAGGCGTTGTCCTCGTGGAAGCGGAAGCTCTCGCCGAGGATCGCCTCGACGAAGCCGTCGTCGAAATAGGCGGCGGCGCGCACGCCCGCATTGACGCGTGGGCCCGTTTCCCAGCGGTCGAGGCCGGGGAACTTGTTGAACGAAAACAGGTTCGTCTCGTCGAACTCGAAGCTCGCGCTGTCTTCGTTGGGAATCTCGTCCGGGTTGCCGCCGTAGGGTGCGCCGATCACCTGAACGATCGGTTCGATGATCTGGCGCCAGCCCCAATCGGTGCGCACGAGCGGATAGCGCCACTCGACGCCGGCCCACGGCAACACGCGTCCGACGGTCTCTTCCTCCGTGCCGCTCATGCCCGTGTCGGTCACGTGATAGCCGTCGGCGCGCAGGTTGGCGAAGAAGGTGAGCAAGTGCCCGCCCGTCGTCGTCAGCGGCAGTTTCCACGACGCCGTCGACGACACGCGCGCCGTGTCCTGTCCTTCGCCCCGGTGTAGATAGAGCAGGTTTCCGGCCAGCGAGAAACGCCCGCCCAGAACCGTTTCATCGGGCACGTATTCAAGTTCGACGAGCGGCAGCACCAGAGGCGTCAGTCCGGGATCGTCGGTCTCGCGCAGGCCTTGGAAGTACCAGCCGTTGACGGCGGCATAGGAACGTCCGTCGATGCCCTCGATGAACAGATTGTTCTCAAGCCGGTCCAACGACGAGATGTCGTAGCGTTTGAGATAGGTGTCGTTCGAGGTCAGTTGCGCGTCATAGCCCCAGCGCCACACGTCGTCGATTTGGAACCGTCCGGTGCCGAAGATGTGCCCTTGAAGCGTTTCTTCGTCCTGCTCGACGCCGAACCGGTCGCGCGGCTTGCCGTACCGGCCCGAGCCCTGGATGTTGTACTGGCCCGCCATCGTGCGCTGACGCCACTCGCCCTTGAGCAGCGGGCCGTCCTCTTCCGTATACATCGGCGCGAGCAGCAGGTCGTAGCTTGGATCGAGTGCGAAGTAGTACGGGACCTCGATGAAATAACCGAGATCCGACGAGTGTCCGAGGCTGGGAACCAGGAAGCCGGATTGGCGCGGCGCTTCCGGATCGGAATGCGAGAAGTAGGGCAGGTACGCGATCGGCACGCCGAACACTTCGAAGAACGCGTCTTCGTATTCGACGCGCGCCTTCTCCTGATTGTAGACGACGCGAAACGCCTTGATCTGCCACGTCGGCGGCCGGCTCGGATCGTCCTTGCAGGGCTTGCAGGTCGTGTAGGCGGCCTTCTCGAGCGTCATCACTGTGCCGCCGGTCCGCGTCGCACGTGCGGCGGCCAGATGACCGCGCCCGGCAATCATGACGTTCAGGCTCTCGATGACGCCTTCCTTCATGTCGTCGGTGACGTCGATTTTGTTGCCTGAGAGCGTGGTGCCGTTGGGCTCGCGCAAGGTCGCGTTGCCGACGGCTGACACGATGTGCGTTTTCTGGTCGTAGACGAGCTTGTCGGCGACCAAAGTCCGTTCGCCGTAGATGACCTCGACGTTGCCTTCCGCCGTGACGACGCTAGTGTTCGCGTCGTAGGTCATGACGTCGGCGCGGATCAAAACCTCGCGGTTCTTCTCTTCGTCTTGCGGCTTGGCCTCGCCGCCGCCTTGCGGCTGGTTTTCGTCGACGGTGTGGCGAAGCGGAATGAGAATCGGGCTGTTGACGGATGCCGCCGCCAGCGAAAGCGACGACCCGGATGCAAGGAGAACCGCGATGAGGCGATACGCGACCTTCATCCGTCCTCCTGATTGAACAAAGACGCCATGCCCAACAACAAAGCCGTCGTGGCAGGAGCCCACGCCGCCAACGCAACCGGTACGATTCCGGAAATCCCCAGGGCGTGTGTCACGTCCGTGAAGAAATACAGAAGGAACCCGGTCAGAACGCCAGAGAGAATAAGCCTCGCGGCCCCCCCTAGACGCGCCAGCCGAAGCGAGAATGCCGCCGCCACGAAGATCATAGCGCATAAGAGCGCCGGCCCCGCAAGCAAGGCGTGGTAGTGAAGCCTATGTTTTGTCGCCGAAAATCCGGCCGCCTCGGCCTGCGAAATGAACTGGGGAAGGTCCCAAAACGCGATGGTATCAGGGGTTGCAAAGCTTTCTTGAATCTTGTCCGGAGTTAAGGACGTTTTCACATCGAGTGTCGGATAGAACACAGCTGGACGGTCCGGTCCCGTGACCCAAGCCCGCTCAAGGTGCCACTTATCCTTAAGAAGGGACGCTTCGCGGGCGTCGATTCGACCCCGGAACAAGTCTTTTCCCTCGTAAATGAACATGATCACGTCTTGCAGGCGAAGTCCGCTGTCGGACACCCGCAACGCGTGAATCACGGTCTGGCCTTTCTCGTCCCCCTGCCGCAGCCACAACCCATTGCTCGAAACGGCGAGCAAGGAGGAGCGCCCCCGGATGTAGCGCGCCTCCAATTCCTCGTATCGCGACACCAGCCGTGCCGCGAACGGGTTGTAGACAGTTGTCATGAAAATGCCGACGAAGAGTGAAACAACGAGCGCCGGCGCCAAGAACAGCCAAGCCGAGACGCCCGATGCGCGCGCCACGACCAGCTCTTGGCTCCGCGTCAAGCGCGCGAAGTTCCAGATTGCGCCGAACAGGATCGCGAACGGCATCATCTTCTCGGTGAGGTTGGGAAGCTTGAGCAGTGCCATGCCCATGATCGAGGCCAGCGGCACGGCTTCCTTGCCCGCGGTGCGGTTCAGCAATTCGACGATGTCGATGACGAAGCCGAGCGTGACGCACAAACCGAAGACGAGTCCCACGCTCGTGAGGAATTGCAGCGCGAGATAGCGCGATAGCGTCCAACTCAAGCTCATTGCGCCGCCTCGCCGGCGACGCCGCCGCTGCTCAACCGCTCAAAGGGCGGAAAGGCCAACACGAACAAGAGGCCGAAGATCCACAGGACCGGCCAGATGTACAGCATGACGACGGCGTCCGGCATCGAGTTCGTGGCCTGCTGGAAGCCGAAGCCGGGAAGACGCGCGGCAAGGACCGCAAGCATCGCAAGCGCGATCCGCCCGCCATAGCCGCGTCTGTTGAAATGGCCGCCGACGAGCGCCACGACGCCGATCAAGGCGAAGACGATGCAATAGAGCGGGCTCGTCAGGCGGTTGTGCGCTTCCGAGAAGTATTTCCGTCGCTGATTGTCGTTGACCGTTTTCTCAGGATTGAGCAACTCGCCCAAATACCGTTCGCTCGCTTCGCGCGCCGCGATGTCGCGCTGCTTGTCGAATTGGCCGAGGTCGAACGTGTATTTCTTGAAGTCGAGGATCTTCAGCCGGCCTTCGCCGCCCTCCAGCCACTGAACGTTGCCCTCGAACATGATGAGACGCGGACCCTGC
>QKCS01000161.1 GCA_003246795.1 Alphaproteobacteria bacterium | reverse complement strand
GTGCCCCAAGAGTTCCTGGATCGCCCGCAGATCGCCGCCCGCCGCCAACAGATGCGTCGCGAACGCGTGGCGCAGCGCGTGTGGCGTCGCGCTCTCGGGCAGCCCCAACGCGCGCCGCAAATGCTGCATCAAGCTCTGCACGATTCGCGGGTTCAGCCGCTTGCCGCGCGCGCCGTAGAACAAAGGGTCGTCGCGCGTCGCGCCGAACGGGCAGAGCTTCACATAGGCGTCGATCGCCTCGCCCGCTTGCGCCAAGATCGGCACGACGCGCTGCTTGTTGCCCTTGCCCGTGATGACGAGCGCCTCCGGCAACGGCAATGCGCCGCGGTTCAGGTTCAACGCTTCCGAAATGCGCAGGCCCGCGCCGTAGAGCAGCGTCAGCACGGCGACGTTGCGCGCCGCCACCCACGGCTCATTGCCCAGGATTTCCGCTTCATCGATCAGGGCGGCTGCACCGTCGATCGAAACGGGCTTCGGCACGCCCGCCGGCAGCTTCGGCGGCCGCACGCGCCGGATCGCGATGTTTTCGACGAGCCCTTGCTTCTGCAGAAACATGAAGAACGTGCGAAGCGCCGACACGGCGCGCGCAACCCCGCGGGGCCCCAGCCCGTCCCCGCGGCGCAGCGCCAGCCACCCGCGCACATCCGCCGCCGACACGTCTTTCAGCGCGTCGAGGTCGACGGCTTCGCCGCGATGCTGCTGTAGGAACCCCAGGAAATCGCCGACGTCGTACGAATACGCCTCGACGGTCTTCGGCGACAGCCGGCGCACATGCACCATCTGCTCCCGCCACGCCGCCAACGCACCGTTTCCGTCCATCGCACTCGCGCCAACAAACAACGTCGTAATGGCCGGGCCTGACCCGGCCACCCAGCGCCAACGCACATGCGCGTCCGCCGCAAAACGAATGCGCGCAGCAAAAGGTTATGGAGTTCTTAGTCCGCCGCGCGCGCGACCCTGGGTGGCCGGGTCAGGCCCGGCCATGACGAATGAGGCAGCTATTTCCGCGGCACCGTCTGCCCCGTCTTTGCCCAATCGGCCAGGAACGCGGCGAGGCCTTTGTCGGTCAGCGGATGCGCGACGAGCTGCTTGAACACCGCGGGCGGCACCGTCGAAACGTCTGCGCCCGGGCCAAAATCTCCGTGCTCAAGTTCGGATAATTGTCGTAGATCACGCGAATGTCGCGGATCAGCGCCATCCCGTCCTCGCCGATGTCGTCCAGCCGGCCGATGAACGGCGACACGAACGTCGCCCCCGCCTTCGCGGCGAGCAACGCTTGATTGGCCGAAAAGCACAAGGTCACGTTGACCATCGTGTCTTCGTCGGACAGCGTCTTGCACGCCTGCAAGCCCGCCCAGGTCAGCGGTACTTTCACAGCGATGTTGTCCGCGATTTTGGCGAGCGCGCGGCCCTCCGCCACCATGCCCTCGAAATCCGTCGCCGTAACCTCCGCGCTCACCGGCCCGTGGACCAGGTCGCAGATTTCGGCGACAGCGTCCGTGAATTTCCGCCCGGACTTCGCGATCAGCGACGGATTCGTCGTCACCCCGTCGACGAGCCCCAGGGCCGCCAGGTTTTTGATCTCGCCGACATCGGCCGAATCGATGAAGAACTTCATGGGGCTTGACCTCGCGTTCACAATCGGGCGGACCATACCCCATGCTCCACCACGCGAACCACGAAATAGCGAGCGCGCCTGTGGAAGGCGAGGCGGTGGGCGTCGTCGTGCCGCGCCCGCTGAGGGGCCCGCTCGACTACCGCGTGCCCGAAGGGCTGGCGCTCGCCCGCGGCGACATTGTGGAAGTACCGCTTGGCCGCAGCGGCACGTCGCTCGGCATCGTCTGGGGACCGGGCGAGGGAACCGTCGAACGCGCGAAACTGAAAGACATTGTCCGCCGCTTCGACGTGCCGCCTCTGAACGAGGAACTGCTGCGCTTCTTGGCGTGGGTCGCGAATTACGTCGTGGCGCCTCTAGGCGACGTAATCAATCTCGTCCTGCGCGCGCCCGACGCGCTTGAGCCCGAACGCGAGCGCAAGGCGATCCGCTTGGGCCCGCACCAACTCGCAAAGCTCACGGACGCACGCGCCCGCGTGCTCGACGTCGCCGCCGACGGCCTCGCGCGCAAACTTGGGGAATTGGCGCAAGGCGCGGGTGTCACGACGCAAGTCGTCAAAGGCCTGGTCAAACTGCGCGCGCTCGAAGAGGTGACGCTGCCCCCGTATCGGCCGGGCCTGCAACCCGATGCCGCCTTCGCAGGCCCCACGCTCTCGACAGCGCAATCGAAAGCGGCCGCCCACATGATCAAGGCCGTGAACGCGCACCGCTTCGAGGCGATGCTGCTCGACGGCGTCACCGGCTCCGGCAAGACGGAAACCTATTTCGAGGCCGTCGCCGCCGCGCTGACGCAGAACAAGCAGTCGCTGATCCTGCTGCCCGAGATCGCGCTCACGGTGCAATTCCTCGACCGCTTCGCGAAACGCTTCGGCGTGCGTCCGGCGGAATGGCACTCCGACATGACGCAGGCACAACGCCGCCGCACCTGGCGCGCCGTGATGCAGGGCGACGTCCGTGTCGTTGTCGGCGCGCGCTCCGCGCTCTTCCTGCCGTTCAAGGAACTCGGCCTCGTTATCGTCGACGAAGAGCACGACACTGCGTTCAAGCAGGAAGAGGGCCTCATCTATCACGCGCGCGACATGGCGGTCGTCCGCGCGACGATGGAATCGTGCCCCATCGTGCTGAGCTCCGCGACGCCATCGCTCGAAACCTGGGTCAACGCCGAAACCGGCCGCTACGCGCGCCTGCATCTTCCCGAACGCCACGGCCGCGCCGTGCTGCCGGAAGCATCGCTCATCGACATGCGGCGCGAGGAAACGAAAGCCGGCGAATTCCTCTCGCCCACGCTCGTGCGCGCGGTCGAAGACACGCTGGTGCAGGGCGAGCAGGCGATGCTGTTCCTGAACCGCCGCGGCTTCGCCCCGCTCACGCTCTGCAAGGCGTGCGGCCACAAGATGGGCTGCCCGCGCTGCACGTCGTGGCTCGTCGAGCACCGCTATCGCAGGAAGCTCGTCTGCCACCACTGCGGCTACGACCGCCAGATGCCGGGCTCGTGCCCCGAATGCAAAACGATGGGCGCCTTCATCGCCTGCGGTCCCGGCGTCGAACGCGTCGCCGAAGAAGTCGCGGCGAAATTTCCGAATGCCCGCACGAGCGTCGCTTCGTCCGACACGATGGCGGGCCCGCGCCAGATCCAGCTCGCGATCGAAGCCGTTGCAAACCACGAGATCGATATCCTCATCGGCACGCAGATCGTGGCGAAGGGCCACAATTTCCCGATGCTCACGCTCGTCGGCGTCGTCGACGGCGATCTGGGATTGGAGGGCGCCGACCCGCGCGCCCGCGAACGCACGTTCCAGCTCT
>QKCS01000233.1 GCA_003246795.1 Alphaproteobacteria bacterium | reverse complement strand
GGCGCCCGAACCCGGTGCGGTGATGGTCATGCGCGGCTATTCGAGCAGCGCGCGCGGACACCTGGCCGTCGTCCGTAAGGTTCTGAACGACCGGGAGATCGTGGTCGACCACGCCAACTGGCTGAATTCAGGCGAGGTCGGCCTGGACAATCCCGTGATGGACGTGTCGGACGATAACGATTGGTCGCGCGTGCGGGTGTGGTACGCCCCGGGGCACCACTACGGGGGCCGCGTCTATCTGGTGCAGGGCTTCATCCTGGATCCGACCGGCGAGCAGCGCGTCGCTTGGCGCTGATCTGAATCCCACACACAGCCATCTTCGCGCAGCACACCAACAAGATCTTGCGTGAGTCGTCTTGCCGCGCCGCCAGATCCATTATGAAAAGTTAATGATAATATATCATTAAGTTGACTCCCTCACTGTTGCTCGGCACCAAGCGCGGCCGATCGAGGCCGGGGCCTCAAGAATTTTGCAGTTGAGGGAGAGTATTGCTTGAAATCTGACGCCACGCGTTGTTTTGCGGCGCTTCTTCTGGCCGGTCTTGCACTTAGCGGTTGTGAGACTGTTCCATCCGATTTCTCGACATCATTCGCCGATGGTCACGCCGGCCTCGGTCAAGACTTGGCGTCCCGCCAGCAGGTCGCGATGCCCCGGGCGAAACCGGCCGATGCGGCGCTTCTTTCCGACGTCTATCCCGAAATTCTTGATCCCAAAGCGCCGCTGCAATGTGTGCCGTTCGCCCGCGATGCGTCCGGGATCGACATCTATGGGGACGCGAAGAACTGGTGGAAGCGGGCCGCCGGCAAGTATCCGCGCACACGCCGGCCACAGGAAGGCGCCGTCTTTGTGATGAAAGGCTACAGAACAACACGCCGCGGCCATGTCGCGGTCGTGCGCCAAATTCTGGACGAGCGCACTATCGTCGTCGATCACGCGAACTGGGGCAACGACGGGCGCATCTATCTGAGCGCTCCCGTGCGCGACGAGAGCCCGAAGAATGACTGGAGCATGGTCCGGGTCTGGTACACGCCGGCGAGCCAATGGGGCGCACGGGTCTATCGTGCGCGCGGGTTCATCCTGCCGACGACCGCCGTCGCCAGCACCACGTCAGGGATCGTGTCAGGCAGCCACTGAGCGTTTGGCGAGTCTCGCGCCGATTTCCTCGGAGGCGTCAGCGAACAGGCGCGAGAGCGTTTCAATCCGCTCGCGTCCATTCGGTTCACTGATATCGGTGCTTTCAGCCTCGAAGGCCGCGGCGGCTTCGGCGAGCCGCGTTGCGCCCAACAATTGCGCCGCGCCCTTTAGCGAATGCACACGGCGGCGCAGCCCATCGCGATCGCCCGACGTCAGGTCGGCCTTCATCGCGCTGAGTTCCCGGGCCTGGTTTGTGAGGAAGGTGTTGGCGAGCTTTTTGAGCGAATCCCGCGGCATGTCACGTTCAAGATCAACCCAAGTCCCGGCGTCGAGCACGCCGTCGTCGGCGGACGCCGGCCTTGCGTTCTCTGCGGGCGACGGCGTGTCGACACCCTCCTGCGGCGATGCGCGTTCGCCGAGATGGCGCAGCAGCGCCGCCTGAAGCGCCGCACGGCGAATGGGCTTCGTCAGATGTTCGTTCATTCCGGCCTCTTCGCCGCGCTCCGCGTCTTCGACGAAGGCGTTGGCCGTCAAGGCGAGGATGGGTTTGGTCTTGTTGGGCCCCACGGAGGCACGGATATGACGCGTGGCCTCGAGCCCGTCCATTTCCGGCATCTGCATGTCCATCAGAATCACGTCGAACGATTGCGCCGCCGCCGCGCGAACGGCTTCAAGACCGGTGCACGCGGTGGTCACAGCGCAGCCCATTTGCTTCAGCATGGTCGTCGCGGCGAACCGATTTGTTTCGTTGTCTTCGACGAGCAGGATCCTGGCGCCCTCGAGCCGCTTGGCGCCGGCAAGCTGAGACGGGCGCTTCGACTCCACCGTCTTCGCGAACACGCCGGTCAAGGCTTCAAGCAGCGCGTTTTGCATTAGCGGCTTGAACAGGACAGCATCGAACTGCGTGCCGGCGCCCACCGACACGGTCACGCCGTGGCTGATCGAGGAGCACAACACGAGCTTGATCGACCGACCGCCTTCAAGATTCCGGATCGCTTCGGCCACCTCGTGACCGGTTTGGCCCGGCATATGCCTGTCCAGAAGAACGACGTCGAAAGGACGGCCGGTCGCCGACCGCTCGTCGATGGCGACGATCGCGGACAACCCGTCATTGACGGTCGCGACATCCATCTCCCAACGGGAGAGGTGACGGGTGAGAATCTCGCGGTTCAGCGCCAGATCGTCGACGACAAGGGCGCGCTTTCCAACAAGGACCGCCGGATCCGCGGCTGTCGACGGCAAAGGCGCCTTCGGCAATTCGACTTCGAAGCGGAAGACCGACCCCGAGCCCACTTCGCTTTCGACGGAGATCGCGCCTCGCATCGCCGAGACGATCTCCTTGCAGATGGCGAGCCCAAGCCCGGTGCCGCCGAAGCGGCGCGTGATCGAGTCGTCGCCCTGCGCGAATTTCCGAAACAGCTTGGCGCGGGCCTCCGGCGTCATGCCGACGCCCGTATCGCGAACGGCAAAGGCGATCGTGCGTGTGTCGCCTCTGTCGCCGGACGCGGACGCCTCGACCGTGATGACGCCTTGGTCCGTGAACTTCACCGCGTTGCCGATGAGATTGAGCAGAACCTGGCGCAAGCGCGTCGGGTCGCCGCGATAGGCGCCTTCGGCCTCCGGAGCGATGTCGATGCAGATCTCGACACCCTTGGCGTGCGCCTTGGCCGCAAAGGTTTGCGCGGCGCCTTCGATAAGCGGCACGAGATCGAAGGGCATGCTCTCGAGCGAGAGCGAATTCGCCTCGAGCTTCGAAATATCGAGGATGTTGCCGATGACCTGAAGAAGCTGATCGGCGGAGGCGCGCACCGTTTCGACCTGGACGCGCTGTTCGTTGTTCAGGGCCGAACCCAAGAGGATGTCGACCATGCCGATCACGCTGTTCAACGGCGTGCGAATCTCATGGCTCATGTTGGCGAGGAACGCCGACTTCGCCGCATTTGCCTGCTCGGCCGCGACTTTCGCCTGTTCGAGAGCCGCATGCGTCTTTTGAATATGCTCGATCTTTTCCTGCAGCTCCTGCCGATGGGCTTCAAGTCGCGCAACATAGCGCGCGCGTTCATTGTCGCCTCGCTTCATGAGACGGTCGGCCGATCGCGCATAGAAGACGCTGCCCGCGACCAACAAGACGATCAAAACCGCGAAGATGATTTGCGCGAGCTGAATGCGGTTGGCGGTGCTGTGCAGCGCCGCAAACTCTTCGCCTTGGCCCGCCACCACGTGCTGAAGAATGTAAGTCACGGCGGCGCCGGCGCGCACAAACGCTTTGTCGACTTCGGCCATTTCCTGCGCGGCGTCATCGAGCCGTTCGGCCGCAAAGAAGTCCAAGACGACGTGCGTGCGGTGCGCCATTTCCGTCGCAATCGCGTCGATCGATTGCACCTGACGCGCCAGCGGCGTCGCACTCAGTTCACCGTCGACAACGGGCGCGAACCGTTCCTGAACCCGGGCCAAAGCCTGACCAAACCGCGCCTCGGCGGCCGCCAACCGGCGGCGCTCCAGGGCGACGTCCTTCGACTGGAAAATTGCGTTGGCGGGAGAATCGAGAGACGCCATCACGAGGCGCAACTGCATCAGCTCTTCGACGCGATCGTTCCAATTCGCCGCGCTGGCTTGCTGATCCCTCAACATGGACAAGGTCGTCTGGCTGATTGCCAGCGCGCCCATCGCGGTGACGATGTTGAGGATTGCCAGCACCGCAAAGATGCGCGACAGGCGATCACGCGACTTTACTCGGCCGAATGCACGCGCAAGCGAACCACCCTTGCTCTTCGGGCGCGGCATTACACGGCGTTCCCGTCGTTCTTCGCCGCCGCCTTTGCAAGCAATGCGTCGGCGTGCTCGCGGAGCGTCGGCGGGCGGAACGGCTTTTGAATCACGTCATCGGCGCCAAGCGCGCTCGCCGCGACGAGCAGAGGTTCCTTCAACGAGGCCAACCCGGCGGTTATCGCAAGAATCGGGACACGGCTATCGGCCTCGCGAATGGCGCGAATGACCTCTAGGCCATCCTTCCCAGGCATGACCAGGTCGGTGATTATCAGATCGGCAGGCCCGGCCCGCAGAGCGGATAGCGCTTCGTCGCCGTTCCTGGCGAACGACAATTCGTGACCGCCATCGGCGAACGCCACTTCGGCGATCTGGCGATAGAGATCGTCGTCCTCGCAAACGAGAATCTTGGCCACGCGGTCCCCAGTCGTAGTCGCCGTTCGACGCATAGTTGACGCTAGGTTTTCAATATCGCAGCGAATGTGCAAAGAGCGGTTAAGTCGCGCAGGCGAAGCGCGTGCAGCGACAGCTAACAATCCGTGAACGGATCAACTCGTTCGGCGCCCTCTTCTCGTCGAGTGCGGTTGGGCGCTGGACAAGACGCCCGCCTTCGCTCGCCGGGAGCGCTCCGCATCGGACCACGCGCCGACGTTGTGGCGCGCCGAAACGGCTGTGGATTGCCAGTCGCAGGCGTTATTCCCCGTTTCCGGCGCTTTCATCGATGCGGAATGGCGCATTCTACCGCCGAACCGCGGATTTCAGCGTGACGGGCAACACTTGACCCGCCTTTGCCGCGCCCGGCACATTCCGGCCGCGATTGAATCCGGACGGTTGTCCACGCAATCGGCCTGATCTTAGGACCGCTCTCATAATTCTTAAGGAATGATCAGCATGACACGCAGTCGCTTTGCGCGGCGCTCCTGGCCTGCATTCGTCTTCGCCGTGTTCCTTGCGGCGTGCGGCGGATCGACGGGCGCGCCGGCCGTCGATTCACAACAGCTGCAGCAACGGCTCGACCAATTCGTCGAAACGTTGACGCGCACGCAACCCGACTCCGAATTCACGGCCAAGGCCGAAGGCAAGGCTAAGGTCGAGACCAAAGAAGACGGCACGGTCATCGGGACGCTGCCGCGGATCGCGTTCACGGGCAAGGAAGGTAGCACCGCCGTTCTCGACCCGGTTTCGATTCGCTTCACGAGCGGCGGCGACGGTCGAACGAACTTCGAAGCGACGCTGCCCAGCGCCATGTCCGTCAAGGATAAAGACGGCAAGGTCGAGGGCGAGGTGAAGATCGGCAGTCAGACGTTGAAAGGCGTTTGGGTAGAAAAACTCCAAACGATCGACGACCTCGATATGCGTCTTGCGAACATCACGATCACGTCGCCGACCGAGCCCGGCTCGGGCAAGGTCGACGAGATCGTGTTCAAGGGCAAGCTCGAGCCCAAGGGCAGCGGCGTCTATGACGGCAAGTACGACTTCACGATGAAAGGCTTCAACGCCGACGATCCGGCCGAGAAAACCGTCATGAAGATGGAAACGATCGGCGTGACGGCCACCACGACCGGCGCGCGGCTCGAGGAAATGGCGCAGGCGGCGAAGGAGGCCGGCTACACGTTTGCGAGTCCCGAACTCTACAAGGTTTGGACGGGCGGGCCGATCGACCCGAAGATGATCGCGTTCATGAAGCGGATCCCGGAGTTCATGGGAACGATCAACTACGTCTATTCGCTGAAAGGGATTGAGGTCGTCCAGGACGGCAAGACCGAGTTCACGATGAAGAACACATCGATGGGCTTCGGCGCCTCGCCGGACGGCAAGGGCACGACCAAGATCTCGATGAGCATGGGGGTCGGCGGCATCAGCGCCGGCGCTGACGAGCCGATGCTGCCGCCCGAGGCCGACATCAAGGACGCCACGATCGATATCGAGGCGTCGGGGGTGCCGGGCCAGAAGTTGTGGGACATCTACATCGACTCTCTGCCGCGCATCCAAGCTGCGGCCGCGCAAGCCGCCGCCGAAACGGCGAGCGAGGGCGATCCGACGACGGCCGGAGCCGTCGCTATGGAGCAAGTCAGTGCCGAGCTCTCGGGCAAGTTTATGGAAGTGCTGACGGCGGCCAAGCTCGCCATCGCGCTGAACAAGCTCGACCTCATGACGCCGACGGCGAAGATGACGGGCAAGGGCGCGGCCACCTATCTCCCGGCAGAAGCGATGATGCCGGAAGGCAAGGTCACGCTGCGCTTCAGCGGCATCGACGCGTTGGCCAAGGCGATGGAAAAGCGCGGCATGCAGGACGAGATGGCCCAACAGGTGATGGGCGTGATAGCCGGCGTGCGTGCAATGGGCAAGCCCGATCCGGCCTCGCCTGAGGGCGATCGGGCCTACATCATCGAAATCCAGTTCACGAAAGACGGACGCGTCCTGGCCAACGGTCAAGATATGCTGGGTATGCAGTGACGCTCATCTGAGAGCTAGCGACAAGGCCCGGCATGTCCGGGCCTTTTTTGTTCTAGGACGCCGGCAGGGTCGACTGTTCGGCCGTGAGCACGGCTTCGATGACGCGCATGATGCCGGCAATGTCGGCGACGATCACGCGGGCGCGCGATATGTCGTCCAATCTTGCGAACATCGAACCGATCTCGAACTTATCCCCGCCCTCGACGGCGATCAACAAGTCGCCGGCGACGAACGCGCATCTGAGCTTCTTGCCTTTGAACTGCGTTTCGAGTTCGAGCAGGCGCTCCATGAAGACCGGATGGATGAGGTAGCGCGCCTCGACTTGGTCGTTCGAATAGACCTCGAAGGCCTTCTCAAGCCGACTGTCGCCCAAGCCGACGCGCTGGAGACTGGTCGTCCAACGCTGCAGCACGTTGAAGATGCCCGCGTCGCGGCGGACGACCGTGACGCCTTGAAACGTTTTTGGAAACGCGACGCGAATGAGCTGGCCGCGAAAGACGGTTTGCCAACGGCTTCCGTTCTTCGTCTTCACGCGCCGCTCGAGGTGCCCGTCGCAGAACGAGAAATCGCACCCGCGGTGGGCGCCCGCGAAGTGGTCTTGGTAGTCGGAGCGATCGCAGCTTGGCAGAAGCTGCATCTCGTCGAAGAGCGCCAAGCCATCCGGCTCGAACGACCCGAGTTGGTAAGTGCAGCCGATGCCGTCGGCGATCGCGGTCAACGAACGTTCCTTCGTCGCCTTCGCCACCGCTTCCAGCGGACGGTAGGCGTACCAATGCGCCCCCGCGAAGACGACGCCACCGAAGATCAACGCGTTCAACGCGTCGGCCGACCAGAGCAACGTGATGACGCCGACGGCGAGTGCGGCCGCAATCCCCAAGTTTCGTCGAAACGTGTAGGTTTTCATCGCGTCCAAGCGCTCGCCCTCGCCCGTCCGCAAAATTGGTTCGATGCGATCGGCGTAGAGTGTTTGGAGCGCCGTCTCGTCGACGTCGAGTAGGTTCACCGTCTCTTGGGACATCGCTCGATCGTACTCACCTTGCGCGACCGCCGGCAGCGCCAACCGCCGTCGGCTTGACGCCGCCGATCCAGTAGCTGAGTTCCGCCGGATGATCGACGGGCCAAACAGCGTAGTCCGCCGCCTTGCCCACTTCGAGCGTTCCGGTATCGCCGCCGAGACCGAGCGCGCGCGCGGCATTGCGCGTGACGCCCGCGAGCGCTTCTTCCGGCGTCAGGCGGAACAGCGTACAGGCCATCGACATCGTGGTCAGGAGCGAGGCCACCGGCGAGGTTCCAGGATTGCAGTCGGTCGCAACGGCCATCGGCACGCGGTGCGTGCGAAGTGCCTCGACCGGCGGCAACTTGGTCTCGCGCAACACGTAGAACGCGCCGGGCAACATGACGGCGACGGTACCCGCCTTGGCCATCGCGGCGACGCCGGCTTCATCCGTGTGTTCAAGATGATCGGCCGAGAGGGCGCCGAAGCGCGCGGCGAGCGCCGCCCCGTGCGTGTTCGAGAGTTGATCGGCGTGAAGCTTCACCTTCAGGCCGCGCGCGGCGGCGGCGACGAAGAGCGCTTCCGTTTCCTGCGGCGTGAAGGCGATGCCTTCGCAGAACGCGTCGACGGCGTCCGCAAGACCTTCGTCCGCGATCGCGCCTAGGACGTCGCCGCTCATTGCGGCGACGTAGTCCGGCCGGCGCGCCGCTTGATCGGGCGGCAGCGCGTGCAGGCCCAAATACGTCGTCGTGACGCGTATGCCGCCCTCTTTGCCGATCCGGCGCGCGACGCGCAGCATCTTGCGTTCGTTCTCCAGGTCGAGGCCGTAGCCTGACTTGATTTCGACCGTCGTCACGCCCTCCGCTCTCAGCGCTTCCAGACGTGTCCTGGATTGCGCCGCCAACGCCTCCTCGTCCGCCGCGCGTGTGGCGCGCACGGTCGACATGATGCCGCCGCCGGCCTTGGCGATTTCCTCGTAGCTTGCGCCCTCAAGCCGCTGCTCGAACTCGGCGGCGCGATTGCCGGCGAACACAAGGTGCGTGTGGCAGTCGATCAGGCCAGGCGTGATCCACGCGTTTCGCGCATCCTCGACGTGCGTCGCAAGAGCGTCCGGTTTGCCCTGCAGGTCGCGCATGACTCCAGCGAAGACGAGGCGCCCGGCTTTCTCACCCAGCGCCGCGTTCTCGATCGCGCCGTAGGGCCCTCCCCCTTCGCGCATCGTGGCAAGACGCGCGTTGATCCAAAGACGATCCCATTTCATCCCATACATATTGTCATGGTAGGCGGAGCCCGGCCATCCACGACTTCTTTTCTGCGCGCCGAAAGCCGAGGGTGGTCCGCCTTCGCGGACCATGACAGATTGGAGCGATGCGCTACTATCACGCCCAGCACGCCTTGTTGCCCGACGGCGTACGTGCTGCCGTGCGAATCGCCGTCGACGGCGGCACGATCACCTCCGCCGAGGCCGACGCCGCGCGCCGAGCCGAAGACGAGGCGATCG
>QKCS01000252.1 GCA_003246795.1 Alphaproteobacteria bacterium | reverse complement strand
AAAATTTGCCTTGAGTTCGATGGTGGTGAAGCCGCTCGCGCCTTCTGGCCGCGCGATCGCCGCACCGCGGCCGCACGCGGTGTCGGCGAGCGCGATGACGCTCGCCGCATGCAGATACCCGTTGGGCGCCATGTGGTGCGGCTTGATCGCCATGCGTCCGCGGACATAGCCGTGCTCGAGTTCCGGAAACTCGAGACCCAGAAGGCCCGGCAGCGATTCCGCGAACGCCTTCTCGGACGGCGCCTCCATTTGCGCGTCCTAGCGTGGCGCCATGCGGATCGCGCCGTCGAGGCGGATGACTTCGCCGTTCAGCATCGAGTTCTCGCAGATGTGGCGCGCGAGTTTCGCGTACTCGTACGGATGACCGAGACGCGAAGGGAACGGCACCTGCGCGCCCAGGCTCTTCTTCAGCTCCTCGGGCGCGGCCGCCAGAAGCGGCGTGTTGAAGAGGCCGGGCAGGATCGTCATGCAACGCACGCCGTCGCGTGAAAGATCGCGGGCGATCGGCAGCGTCATGCCGACGATGCCACCCTTGGACGCGGAGTATGCCGCCTGACCGATCTGGCCGTCTTCCGCGGCGACCGAGCCGGTGTTGATCACGACGCCGCGTTCGCCGTCCTCGGTGATTGGTTCCAGGGACAGCATACCGGCTGCCGACTTCGCGATGCATCGGAACGTGCCCACCAGGTTGATCTGGATGATGCGGTCGAAATGTTCCGTCGGATGCGGGAGAATCTCGTTCGAGTCCTTCTTGCGGCTCGCCGTCTTGATCGCGATGCCGGTGCCCGCGCAGTTGACGAGGATGCGTTCCTGGCCGAGCTCCGCACGCGCTTTCTTGAAGCCCTCGATCACGCTCTCTTCGCTGGTCACGTCGACCTCGCAGAAGACGCCTTCGATCTCCTTGGCGACTTTTTCGCCTTTCGCCTTGTCGCGGTCGAAGATGGCGACGCGAACGCCGGCGGCGCTAAGTTCGCGGGCGGTGGCTTCACCGAGGCCGGATGCGCCGCCGGTGACGACGGCCGTGACGGAGCGATTGAGCTGCATGATCGATCTCTCTCTGCTAGACTTCGATTGTCGGATGGCCGCTTTCATAGCGGCCGGGCCGCCCAATGGCTAGGTCGGGTGCAGGAGCCCCATGGGATTCGGACGTGTCCTGATCGTTGCCGGAATCGCGCTCGTCGTCGTTGGGCTTCTTTGGCCCTATCTGGGGCGGATCGGATTGGGACGGCTACCGGGCGACATCGTCATCGAACGCGAGGGCTTTCGCTTGTACATTCCGATCACCACATCCTTGCTGATCAGCGCGGTGGTGACGCTAGGGTTTTGGCTGTTCCGCAGATGAGGATCGCGACGATGGATCAACAGATTGCACTTCCAGCGGGCGTGGCGCGCAACGAGCGCATCGTGCGCGAAGGCCTCTGGCATAAGCTCCGGCGGTGGATCGGGCGCATCCCGTTCGCAGAGGATTTGGTCGCGGCGTATTTCTGCGCGACGGATCCGGCCACGCCATTGACCGCACGTGCGGTGCTGATCGCCGCTGTCGCTTATTTCGTTCTGCCGATCGACGCCATTCCCGACACGATCGCCGTCTTCGGGTTCAGCGACGACGCAACGGTGCTTGCGACGGCGGTCGCCGTTGCCGGCGCGAACATCACGCCGAAGCATCGCGAAGCGGCGCGACGCGCGCTCCTGATCGAAGGCGATCCGGCCTAGTCGCGATTGTCGGCGTTCGCGGTCGCGACGAGCCAATCGCGAAACGCATTCACCTTCGCTTCGTTTTCGAGTTCGGGCGGATAGACCAGATAGAACGCGGATTCCGCAGGGAGCGCGGGCGCAAACGGCCGCACCAACCGGCCTGCTTGGAGATCGCCCTTCACCAGCGCGCTGCGCCCAAGCGCGACGCCCAGACCTTCGATGGCCGCTTGGATCAGCAAGCCCGAATCGTCGAAGCCCGGGCCACGCGTCGCATCGACCGTAGTGACGCCGGCCGCTTGAAACCACATGCCCCAATCCTCGCGCATTTCGTCATGCAGCAACGTCATGCTCGCAAGACCCGTCGGCTTGCGGAGACCGGCGGCGAGTTTCGGCGCGCACACCGGAAAGAGTTCTTCGGAGAGGAACTTCACACACGACAGGCCGGACCAGTCGCCTTTGCCGTATCGAATGGCGACATCGACGTCGGGACCTAGCGCGCCGGTCTGCGCTTCGAACGTCGCGATCCAGACGTCGATGCCGGGGTTCTTGTCGCGAAAGTCGGCGAGGCGCGGGACCAACCACTTGGCGGCGAAGGACGGCATCATGGCGACGGTTAGCCAGCCCTGCCCCGGATCGAGCGCCTGAAGCTTGCGACTGGCGAGCGCGACCTGGTCGAGGGCGGTCGAGATCGCAGGCAGGAACTTTGCCGCCGCCTCGGTCAGCGCCATGTGGCGCCCCTCGCGCTTGAAGAGGGGAATGCCGGCCCAATCTTCCAGCGCCTTGACCTGGTGACTGATCGCGCTCTGCGTCACCGAAAGCTCGTCGGCGGCCTTAGTGAAGCTCAACAGGCGGGCCGCCGATTCGAAGGCCCGTAGTGAGTTCAGTGGCGGAAGTCTGCGGTGCATACTGCTGGTATATGAATTATTCTCATAATATCAATGAAAAGTCCTCGTTTGAAGGCGTGCGGGTGGATCGCCATATTCTGGCTTATCAGGCCAACTACAGACAAAGGAGACCCCTCAAATGTTCCGGACTTATCCGTACTCTCTGGCCGTTCGGAATGAGCGTCGTTCATTCCATCGCGGGTTTTTCGCCACGCTGCTCATGCTTTTGGGCCGCGGACGGGCGGTCTGACCGAGATGACAAGCGGAAAATGAAAGGGCCCGAGAGATCGGGCCCTTTTCGATTCAGCCGGTGACGAGGACGATCTTGCCCTTGGCGCGCCTGGCCGCGATGTCGTTGAGCGCGTCGGCGGCCTTGGCCAGTGGATAGGTTTTCGAGACGTAGGGCTTCAGCTTGCCTTCCTGCACCCAGCTCATGAGTTCGGCCAAGTTCGCCTGATTGCGCTTCGGCTCACGCGCCGTGAACGCCCCCCAGAAGACGCCGACGATCTGGCAGCCCTTGAGCAAGGTCAGATTGAGCGGGATCGCCGGGATGCCGGCCGGGAAGCCGACGACAAGGTAGCGCCCTTCCCATGCGATCGAACGCAGCGCCGGTTCGGCGTAGTCGCCACCGACGCCATCATAGATGACGTTCGCACCCTCGGCGCCGACGGCCTTCTTGAACTCTTCCGAGAGCTTCTTCTGCGCGTCGCGGTCGAGCGGGCCCTCGGGATAAACGACGCCAGCATCGGCGCCGTGTTTCAGACAAAGATCGACTTTGTCCTGCGTCGACGCGGCAGCAATGACCCGCGCACCGAGAATCTTGCCGATCTCGACCGCCGCCAGGCCGACGCCGCCCGCGGCGCCCAGCACCAGTAGACTTTCGCCGGGCTTGATTTGGGCGCGATCCTTCAGCGCGTGATGCGACGTGCCGTAGGTCATCACGAACGCCGACGCCTGAACGAAGTCGATGTTCGAGGGAAAGGGGATGCAGCGCGCGGCGGGCGCGACGGCCTCTTCGGCGAAACCGCCCCAACCGGTCGAGCCGATCACGCGGTCGCCGACCTTCACGTTCGTCACGCCCGGACCCAGTTCCTTTACGACGCCCGCGACTTCGCCGCCGGGCGCGAAGGGCAGCGGCGGACGGAACTGGTATTTGTTCTGGATGATGAGCACGTCGGGGAAGTTGACGCCGGCGGCCTTCACGGAGATCAGCACCTGGCCTTCGGCCGGTTTCGGACTGGGCACGTCCTCGAGCACGAGGCTCTCGGGCGGGCCATATTGCTTGCACAGCATTGCCTTCATCGAACGTTCTCCAATCTGCAATCTGCGTGTGTTTTCAAAGGTCGGCGGACGTTAGGCGAGGCCGCCGGAAAGGCCAAGGGGCGCGGGTCGCGCGGTCGTGAATGCCGTGTTCATGGATGGTTCAGTCCGCCGCGCCTATCTGATCGTCGTCGACATTGGTTTCCGCGGCCTCCCCCCTCACCCGGCCGCTGCTTTTGAGGAGACGAAGATGTCCCGATTCATTGGTGTCCCCCTCCTTGCCCTTGCCGCCGCCGCGACGTCGTTCGCGTTCGCCTTCCCCGCTAGCGCCGGCGATGCGCCGGCACGCAAGAATTCGTGCGCGTTCGCCGGTCAGATCTACAATTTCAAAGAGATCGACGATCATTCGGCGATTATCCAAACGTCGCCGTCGCGGCGCTACAAAGTGACGTTCTTCAACAGTTGCCGCGAGATGAAGTGGGCGCTGTTCGCGCGCGTCCAATCCCGCGGCACATGCCTGCGGATGGGCGACAAGATCGTCGTCGGCCGGCACGGGTTCAAAGATCATTGCGTCGTGCGCTCGGTCGAGGCGCTGCCCACGAAGCAACGCACGGCGTCGAACGCGCCTTAAGCCGGTAGACGCGCGAGCGCTTCGGCCGGCCGACGCTCGCCGACCACATCGCCGCGCCAATTGCGCACCGGCGGGTTCAGATGCTTGGCGATCTCGGGCACGCTGGCTTTGGCGGCGCCAAGCAGGGTCAGTACTTTCGCCATCGCGGTTTCGGCGGCGCGCGTTGCGCCGTCGTCGATTTTCAGCGCAACACCCAAGCCGCGATCCGGCAGAACGGCCGCGAAGACGCCTTCGGCTCCCGTCTTCACGACCGTACTGCCCTTGCCTGCCACAATGAGGTCGGCGCAGGCGCGGCCGGTGCCGGAAACCAGAAGCGGATGAGCCTTCCACGCCGCCGTCAGGCGCTTTGCCGCTTCGGCGCGCTTCGGCGGCAACGACGACGGATCACTGAGACGCGCCATGCCCAGCGCCAGATGTGCAAGCCGGATTGCATAATTCGGCGCGGCGCAGCCATCGACGGCGACTGGAAGCACTCGCGAGTCGACATCGCACATTGCGGCAATCGCTTCGCGTACCTGCACCTGAACCGGATGATCCGGCCGTTCGTAGTTCTTGACCGACACGCGCAGATGTCTAGCGAGCGTCAGAAACCCGGTGTGCTTGCCCGAGCAATTGTTATGGATCCGGCAGGGGCGTTCGCCTGCCCGCAGCATCGCGTGCGCCGTCGGCTCGTGGAGGGGCAAATGCGGACCGCACGCCAAGTCGCTCTCGCCGCAATCGATCCGCGCAAGCCAGATCTCGACGCGTTCCGTGTGCATCGGCTCGGCGGAGTGCGAAGCGCAAGCGAGCGCCAACTCTTCGTCGTTGACGCCAAAGGCTTCGGCCGCGCCCGATTCGACGAGCGGCAACGCCTGCAAGGCCTTGAACGCGGAGCGTGGGTAGATCGCGGCATCGGCGTCGCCCCAAACGGCGACACGCTTGCCCGCGGCGTCGACGACCGCGATCGCGCCGCGATGCACGCTTTCGGTTCGTCCGCCGCGCGTGACTTCGACCAAGACGGGATTCATGGGCAGCCTATTTCAAGAACGCACGCGAGATGCCCCCGCAAGCGCAGATTTCCAACGCTCCACGGGGCGCGCGTTGCAGGTGCGAACTTATCAAACCCGTTAACAGGGCGGGAATCGAACATTCCGCCGCATAAGGGGCTTCACAAAACGGCCCTCGATGGGCGACACATTGGGGGTGTTCGGGGCCAATTGCGCCCCAGGTGGCTCACCACCCGCGTTCCGTGAACCTAGTAAGGTACGCTCGATGACCTTCTCCCTTGGCCGTATTGCTTTGGCGACAGTCGCCTTTCTCCTCACGCTCAGCCCGGCACTCGCGGACAGCCCCACGCTGCTTGGTACGTTCGACGCGTGGGAGGCCTACAAGAACACCGACGCGCGGGGGACGGTTTGCTGGGCGGTGACGCAGCCGCAGACGAAGGAACCCGCGACGGCGCGGCGCGATCCGATCTACTTCATCATCACCACCTGGCCAAAGCAGAACATCGCGAACGAGCCGTCGATCGTCATCGGCTATCCGTTCAAGGACGGCGAGAACGCGACCGTCGAAATCGGATCCGACAAGTTTTCGTTTTTCACCAAGGCGGACGGCGCGTGGCTGCAGGCGAAGGCCGAGGAAAAGCGTTTGATCGAGGCCATGCGTGTCGGGGCGGAAATGACGGTTAAGGGCCTTTCGAAGCGCGGCACGCTGACCACCGACACCTACTCGCTCAAGGGGATTTCGCTCGCCCTCGACAAAGTGGCGGAAGGCTGCAAATAAAGGGGCTTGGCGGCGAGATCAGGCCTTCGTTTCAAGGGCGGCTGAAACAGCCGCCCTTTGTCGTTTTGCCGGAATTGTAGCGCTCCCATGAGCACGCCTTCAAAGCCAAGTTTGATCGGTCTGACGCGCGACGGGATGAAGCACGCGCTCGCAGACGCAGGCATCGAGGCCAAGCATCTGTCGATGCGCACCAGCCAGCTTTGGAGCTGGCTCTACGTGCAGGGGGCAACCGACTTCGACGCGATGACGACGTTGGCGAAGCCCCTCCGGCGCGACTTGAGCGAGCGGTTCTCACTGGCGCGGCCGGAAGTCGTAGCGGCGCAGGTGTCGGTGGACGGGACGCGCAAGTGGCTGATTCAGTTCGGCCCCGGCGTCGAGGCCGAAACCGTGTTCATTCCGGAGGAAGACCGCGGGACGCTGTGCGTATCGTCGCAGGTCGGTTGCACACTGAACTGCCGCTTCTGCCACACGGGTACGCAGAAACTGGTGCGCAACCTGACGGCGGAGGAGATCGTCTCCCAGGTCCTGATCGCGCGCGACGATTTGAAGGAATGGCCGCGCGCCGGGCGCAATTCGGACGTCCGCCAAATCACCAACGTGGTGATGATGGGCATGGGCGAGCCGCTCTACAATTTCGAGAACGTGAGGGATGCGCTCAGCGTCGTGTCGGACGGCGAAGGGCTGTCGCTGTCGAAGCGGCGCATCACGCTGTCGACCGCCGGCGTCGTGCCGATGATCCCGCGGGCCGGCGAAGAGATCGGGTCGATGCTCGCGATCTCGCTGCACGCGGCGCGCGACGACGTTCGCGACGTGATCGTGCCCTTGAACAAGAAGTATCCGATCAAGGAACTGCTCGCCGCGTGCCGGGCCTATCCGGGCCTGTCGAACGCGCGGCGCATCACGTTCGAATACGTGATGCTCAAAGGCGTGAACGATTCCAACGCGGACGCGCGCGAGCTCGTGAAGGTCATTCGCGGAATCCCGGCCAAGATCAATCTGATTCCGTTCAACCCGTGGCCGGGCGCGCCTTACGAGTGCGCGGACTGGGAGCGGATCGAAGAATTCGGCGAGATCGTCAACCGCGCGGGTTACGCATCGCCGATCCGCACGCCCCGCGGGCGCGACATCATGGCTGCGTGCGGGCAGCTGAAGAGCGAAAGCGTCAAGCAACGCGCGAGCGAGCGGTTGGCGGAGTTGAGGAGCCAGGAGTTGGCTCGCCTGCCGCATTGAGGGGTCGATGAAGAAGGATCAGATCAAGAAGGTCGTCCTTGCCTATTCCGGCGGGCTGGACACTTCAGTCATTTTGAAGTGGCTGCAAGAAGCGTACGGCTGCGAGGTCGTGACGTTCACGGCCGACCTGGGCCAAGGCGAGGAACTGGGGCCGGCGCGCAAGAAGGCCGAGATGCTGGGCATCAAGCCCGAGAACATCTTCATCGAAGACCTGCGCGAGGAGTTCGTCCGCGACTACGTCTTTCCGATGTTCCGCGCGAACGCCCTTTATGAAGGGCTTTATCTCTTGGGCACGTCGATCGCGCGGCCTTTGATCGCGAAGAAACAGATCGAGATCGCCGGGAAGACCGGCGCCGACGCCGTCGCGCACGGCGCGACCGGCAAGGGCAACGATCAGGTGCGTTTCGAGCTCGGCTACTATGCGCTGAAACCCGACATTCATGTGATCGCGCCGTGGCGCGAGTGGGACTTGGACAGCCGCACGAAGCTGATCGATTTCGCTGAGAAGCACCAGATTCCGATCGCGAAGGACAAGCGCGGCGAGGCGCCGTTTTCGGTCGACGCGAATCTGCTGCATTCGTCGAGCGAAGGGAAAGTCCTGGAGGATCCCGCGGTCGAGGCCGATTCGATCGTCTATCAGCGTACGATCGGGCCGGAAGAGGCACCGGACAAGCCCACCTATGTCGAGATCGGTTTCGAACGCGGCGACGCCGTTTCGATCGACGGGCAGAAGATGTCGCCGGCGACATTGCTCGCCAAGCTGAACGAACTCGGCAAGGCGAACGGCATCGGGCGGCTCGATCTCGTCGAGAACCGGTTTGTCGGCATGAAGAGTCGCGGTGTCTACGAAACGCCGGGCGGCACTATTCTTCTGGCCGCGCATCGCGGCATTGAATCGATCACGCTCGACCGGGGCGCGGCGCACCTCAAAGACGAGTTGATGCCGAAGTACGCCGAACTGGTCTATTACGGTTTCTGGTTCGCGCCCGAGCGCGAGATGCTGCAGGCGTTGATCGACAAGAGCCAGGAGTACGTCAGCGGTACGGTGCGCGTGAAGCTGTACAAGGGCAACGCGACGGTCGTCGGGCGGGAGTCACCCTACTCGCTCTACCGCCAGGACTACGTGACGTTCGAGAAGGACAGCGTCTACGACCAAAAGGATGCGCAGGGCTTCATCAAGCTCAACGCGTTGCGCCTACGCTTGCTCGCCGCGCGCAATCAATCGACCAAGCGCTAATTGTCGTCCCAGTAGACTTCGAACAGGTTGCCGTCCGGGTCCTTGATGCGGGCGGCAAAGAAGTCGTCTTCGTCGATCGCGATCGGCACGTTCAGATGTTCGGCCCATGTTTCGACGGCCGATTTCGTTTCGACGCGGAAGCCGAAGTGGAACGCATTG
>QKCS01000211.1 GCA_003246795.1 Alphaproteobacteria bacterium | reverse complement strand
ACTTTCAGCGCCAGAATGAACCGCGCCAGCTCTCCGCCGGAGGCGATGCGCGTCAGCGCCCCGAACGGCGCACCGGGATTGGTCGCGACCATGAATTCAACGCGGTCCTGGCCCGAAGGCCCACCCGCATCAGGCATCAGCCGATCGATCTGCGTGCGGAACAACGCATGTTCGAGCTTGAGCGGCGCAAGTTCCTTCGCCACCCGCGCATCGAGCCCGCCGGCCGCCTTCTTGCGCGCCGCCGACAGCACGTTCGCCGCCTTGTCGTAAGCCTTGCGCGCCTCGGCCTTCGCGCGTTCGAGCTCCGCCGCCCGCGATTGCGCGCTCGCGAGCGCGGCGATCCGCGTTTCGGCGTCGCCGAGCTTCGCCGGCAGCGCATCGCACGCGCCGCCGTATTTCCGCGCCGCCGCCCGCAGCGCGAAGAGCCGCGTCTCCGCCCGGTCGAGCGCCGCAGCGTCGAAGGCCAGACCCTTCGCCGCCGCTTCGACCGCGGCCCGCGCCTCGCCCGCTTCGATCAAAGCGCGGTCGAGCGCGGCGACCGCCGCTTCCAGCCGTCCGCGCGCCACGCCCTGCGCCCGCGTCAATCGCCGCAGCGCGAGGCTCATCCGCGCTTCGACGCCGCCTTGTCCCGACAGCGCCTCGACCGCTTCCGAAAGATCGCTGGCGATCTTCTCGCCCGCCATCATCGCCGCGCGCGTGTTCGCAAGCTCGACCTCTTCGCCGGCTTGCGGATCGAGCGCGCGCAGCTCTTCGGCCATGTGCTTCAGGTATTCGAAATCCTGCGCCGCGCGCGCTTGCGCTTCGGCCTCGACGCGCGCCGCATCTTCGGCGGCGGCCGCCGTGCGCCAGGCTGTCGCCACGTTGGCGACCGTCTCGTCCAACCCGCCGAACGCGTCGAGCAACGCGCGGTGTCCCGCCGCGTCGAGCAGCCCGCGGTCGTCGTGCTGGCCGTGGATCTCCAGCAGCATGGCGCCGGCCTCGCGCAGGAGGCCGATCGACACCGGCTGATCGTTGATGAAGGCGCGGCTGCGTCCGTCGGGGGTGACGGCGCGGCGGAAGATCAATGCGCCATCGCCCTCGAGCCCGTTCCCGGTCAGCGCTGCGCGCACCGGATGTTTGGCGGGCGGGTCGAACACGGCCGTGACGCTGGTCTGGGCGGCGCCCGTGCGAAGGAACCCGCGCTCCGCCCGCCCGCCGACCGCCAGCCCCAATGCGTCGAGCAAGATCGATTTGCCGGCGCCCGTTTCGCCCGTCAGCACCGAAAGGCCCGGCCCAAATTCCAAATCCAGCCGCTCGATCAACACGAAATCGCGGATCGAAAGCGACGTCAGCATGGCAATCGGTTCGGCGTTGTTGTGAACGAGCGGGTGCGAAACGGCCCCAAACTGTCATGGACCGCGAGGGCGGACCACCGACGACATTCCAACTCGAAGGCGTGCGACAGGTACGGCGCGGCTAGAACCAATCGAACCAGCCGCCGCTCTCCTCCTCGGCTTTCTCTTCGCCAGCTTCCGGTTTTTCGTCCTGCGGCTCGCTCTCGACCGGCGACGGCGCGTTCGCCGTTTCGGTCAGTTCGGGCGGCGGCGCCACGCTGGCCGAAACCGGCGCCGGAGCGGGTTGCGCGGCCGGTCGCGCCTGCACGAGCGGCTTGCCGGTCTGAACGCCACCGTATTCCTTCATCAGCGCAAACGTGTCTTCGTACCATTCGCTGCCCGGATAGTTGTGGCCGAGCACGGCGGCCGAGGCCTGCGCTTCGTTGATCACGCCGAGCGAAAGGTATGCCTCGACCAAGCGGTGCAGCGCTTCGGGCACGTGGCTCGTCGTCTGGTACTTTTCGACCACCGTGCGGAAGCGCGAGATGGCCGCCAGATGTTCGCCGCGGCGCAGATACCAGCGTCCGATCGACATCTCCTTGCCGGCCAAGTGGTCCCGCGTGAGGTCGAGCTTCAGCCGCGCGTCGCGCGCGTAGTCGGTTTGCGGAAAGCGCCGGACCAGTTCGCCGAGCGCCGCCATCGCCTGCTCCGTCCGCCGCTGGTCGCGGCCAACGTCGACGATCTGCTCATAGAGCGCCACCGACTTCAGGTAATACGCGTAAGGCGCATCCTTGTTTCCCGGATGCAGCGTGATGAAGCGATCCGCCGCCAGGATCGCCTCGTTGTATTTGTTGCCCTGGTAGTAGCAGAACGCCGACATCAGAATCGCGCGCCGCGCCCACACCGAATAGGGGTGCTGCCGTTCGACCTCGTCGAAGGCCTGGGCGCATTGCTGCCAATTCCCCTTGTCCAGCTGGGTCAAGGCCGCCGAGTAAATCTGCTCGGGCGGGATTTCCGGCGTTTCCGCACGCGGGCGCGAGGAATCGTCCCCGGCGCAAGCGGTCAGCGAAACGGCAAGCGCGAAAGCCGCGCCGATTCGAAACATCTGCGGGCGAAAATCAGCAAACAACATGGGCACCGACAAGGGTTGTGGCGAACAAGGAACCCCGCCGGGCCGCCAACCGGCGACTGACGGGCATGCGGGCCCTTCTTTACCGTATGCCGGTCCCCGCCGCTAGGTCGCCCAGGCCTATCGCGGGGTCAATGATCCAGGCGATTCGACGCTTTAAGGCGCCCGACCGCGGCCAAATTCGGCCGTCCGCCGTCACGGTTGCGCGGGGCGGGGCGCTGGCGGCTTAGCCTTCTTCGTCTGGGTCGTCATGTGATCCTCGGCCGCGGCGTAGCCTTTGAGCGAGAACTTCAGCTCCAGCGGCTTCTTGGCCTTGTCGAAGACCACGACCTTCGCCTCGCCGCCTTCGCGCATCGCCGCGCGCAGCTCCGGATCCAAAAGCCCTTCGACGACGCAACCGGACGGTTCGCACCGTCTGACGACGGCCTTGTCGATTTCGGCCTCGCCCGCGACGACGTTCACGCCGTGCGGCAACCAGATGCCGAGCGGCGTGACGATGCGCACGACATAATCGGCCTTCGTAACGTCATAAGCGACCGACACGCTCAAGACGCGCTGTTTCGATTTCGGCTCGAGCAGCAACTGCACCGCGTCGCAGGGCGCCGGCTCCGGCGTCGCCGGGCAGCGCACGACCCAATCGTCGAAATTCTTCGAATCGATCTTCGGCGGCGCCGCAGCGGGCGATTCGGCTTTCGGCGTCGCATCCGCCGGCGGCGCGTCTTGCGCCGACGCCGGCGCGGCGGCAAGCGCGATCGTGACAACTGCAAGAGGCAAAATTTGTTTCATCGTATTCGCAAAATTTTTCCGTCCGTTGTAGGTTTTCACTGTGTTCCCGAAGAATTCCAAAAACGCGTCCACCAAGTTGCATCGCCGCTCGCGACACCACCTTGTTCTTCCATCTTCTCGAACGCGGGCGCGAATCCTTTCAGCGAGAACGGGATGGCGATCGTCTTGCCGATGCGATCGACGACGCCGACGCGTCCCTCTTCCGTCGTCTTCATCGCGTCGAGCAGTTCGGCGTCCGCGTCGAGCGGCGCGATGCATCCCGCAGGCAGGCATTGCACGAACGCGACGTTGCGTTTGAGTTCGCCGACTTGTATCACCGCGCCCGGCGGCACCGTCACGCCGAGCGGCAGGACGACAACGAGCTGATATCCCTCGCCGTTCGAGACGCCGGCAAGAATGAGCTGCAGCACTGGCCGCCGCGCGCGTTGATCGAGGATCTGCTGCGACATCCCGCAGCCGGATTTGCCGTCCGTCGTCTGACAGCGCACGAGCCAATTCTCGAAGCCGAACGTCGCCGACGTCGGAGCCTCGGCCGGTTTCGTCCATTGCCAGAACGCGATGCCGGCACCCACGAGGACGAGCAAGCCGCCCGCGATTGCGAGCCCTCCGCGACGTGCCATGGGGTTACTGGCCTTGGCTCGGTTTCAGGCAACCCGGAATGTCGGCTGACTGGGGCGCGCTCAGCACGCAAAGCTGCCCCGCGAGCTGATCGTTCGAGCCGTCGTCCATGTCGACGCTGACGGGCGCGACGCCCACGATACCTAATTCGTTCGACCGCGAGGCCATGTCGTTTTGCTCCTGATCGACGGCGCTCTCGTTCCCGTTCGCGCTCTCCCCTTGCGCCTGGACGGTCGTCAGGGGGATTCCGATGATTCGGAACGCCGTTGCATTGCCCGGATCTTGCAGGACTGTCGAGACATAATTTGGGCTCGACACCGTCACGCCGCCGCCGTTGATCGCGTAAAAGCCGGCCAAGCTGGTGCTCGTCGCGGGCGTTGTGAACACGAGATCGCCGATCACCGCGTCGTCCAGCGAGTCGCCGTTCGTCAGGCCCAGTACTTGGCCCGTGAACTCGGGATCCGGGAAGCCGTAGATGCGCGACTGCCGATCGGCCACGAAGGTGAGCTGCGCCTGGTTGACCGTGAACGCGGACTCGTTCGCGTCGGCTTGAAGGATGTCGATGAAGTAGTTGCCGCTGGTCACGACCAACCCGTCGCCGAAGATCCCGTAGATGCCGGCGCCGGATTCGTCGAGCGCCTGCGACACCCAGACTAGCGTGCCGTCGGTCACGTCTTCCAGCGCGTCGCCGTTCTTCAAGCCCTGGATCGCGCCCGTGAAGGTCGGGTTGAGTTCGCCGTACGTCTTCGACTTCGCGTCCGCGACGTAATAGAGCTGCGCCGGCGTCACCTGCAGCGCGAAGGCGTTGTTCGGATCCTGAAGGATCGTGGCGACATAGTTGCCGGTCGTCAGCGTCAACCCGCCGCCAACGATCTCGTAGAAGCCGAGCGGCGAGGTTTCGTCGGCCGACGACGTCCACGTCAGCACGCCGTCGGTGACGTCCTCCAACAGGTCGCCGTTCTTCAGGCCGTCGACGACGCCCGTCAGCACGTTCGGATCGCCGTACTCGCGCAGCGTGAAGTCGGCGATATACGTCAGCTGTGCCGGCGTGATCTCGAGCGCCGTCGCGTTGCCGGGATCCTGCAAGATCGTCAGCTGATAGTTCGAATTGATGACGGTGAGCCCAGACCCGTCGATCGCGTGGAAGCCCGCATCCGCCGTCTCGTCGGCCGCCGTCGTGAATGTCAGCGTACCCGTCACCACGTCGCCGGCCGTATCGTTCAGCCTGAAACCGACGATGTTGCCGAACAAGGCGTTGTTCGGTTCGCCGTACTCGCGCGAGTCGCCGAACGCCTCGTAATAGAGCTGCGCCGGCACGACGGTCAGAACCGCGTCCTGCGTCACGATCGTGTAGTTGTAGTCCGAGGCCAACGTCTGCAAGCCGACGTTGATCGCGTACGTCCCCGCGTCGCTCTGCTCGTTCGCCGGCGTCGACACGAACGGCTCGCCCTCGAGCGCGAGGTTCGGATCGTCGCCCGCGATGAAGCCGGTGATCGTGTAGGTCAGCTCCGGATTGAAGTCGCCGTAGTCGCGCGACTGGTCGTCGGCGGCGACCGTGATGACCGGGTTGATCGAATAGGCGAAGCGATTGCCGTCGGCCGGGAAGTCGGTCGGGTTCGCCGGATTGTACGGCGTGTTGTAGTAGGGCGTGCCGTCGAGCCCGCCCAACGTGTTCGCCAGCGGCGTCGTCGAATAAACGACCCAGCGCCCGTTGGTCGCCTGCAGCGCGTTTGCGCCCGCGTTGTTGATGAAGTCGCCGCCTTGCGCGGCCAGCACGATCGCCGTGCCGGTGCTTGTGCCGGTCAGCGTGGCCCCTGCGGCGATCACGACGTCGCCGTTCGACGGCCCCAAATTCTCGACGATGATACGGTCAGCGTCGATGTCGCGCAGCGTGATGTCGCCGCTTGCAGTGTTCGTCTTGCCGGCGCCGGAGGCGAGCGTGAGACGAACCTGCCCCGCGCCCGCGTCGATCGAACCGCCCACGCCCATCGACAACACGGCGTTGCCCGGGTCGCGCTGCGCGTCGATGACGCCCGCAGCCAGCACTTCGTTCGCGATCACGGTCAAGTTGCCGTCGTCGGTGAAAATCTGCGCGTTGATGAAGACGCTGCGCCCCGCCTGAAGCGTCAAGGCGCCGCCGTCGCCGAAATTGCGGTTGACGATGATGTCGGAGGCGATGGTGAGGTCGTTGTTCGCCTGCAGCGAAACGGCCGTGCCCGTGTTCAACGTCGCGGTGACCGAATCCGGGTTGACGGTCAAGGTCGACGTCGGCAACTGACCGAAACCGAACTGGTTGCTCGCCCCGCCCGCGGTCGACACGATGATGTTCTTCGGATCGAGCGTGAGAAGGCCCGCCGTCCCGTTCGCCGCCGACGCGTCGGCCGAACCGGAAAAGCCGACCTCGCCCTTCGACGACACTTCCAGGAATCCGCCGTCGCCGGAGGACGCGCCGCCCTTGGCGCTGATCGCCCCGTGCATGGCGGTCGCGTCCTTCGACCAGAAGACGACGCTACCGCCGTCGCCTTCTTCGATCGCGTCGGCCTTCAGTGTCGAGTCGCGCGAGACGTAGATCGTGTCCGCACCGATCGAACGCGTATCGCCCGTGTAACCGACCTTGATGTGCCCGCCGCCGGTCGCGCCCGACGCGTCGACGGTGGCGCCCGTGAGCGCGACGCCGCCGTCCGTCGGCGCGACGCCCGAGGCGATGATTTCACCGTCGACGTTGATGACGTTGTCGATGAGCCCGCGCGCGGCCCGCGCGGTCAACTGCACCGTGCCCGCGTCAATCCGCCCGCCTGCCTCGACCAGGGCCGACAGCGGCTGCCCGTCCGGCCCCACGAGTTCGCGCGCGATCTCGGCCGACACCGGAAACGAGATTAGGCTGTCGCCGTAAAGGTCGAGCACGAACGTGTCGCCGGCGCCAAGCCCCACGCGTCCGAGCTTCGCCGTGATCACGCCCGCGTTGCGCACATGCGGCGCGACGAACGCGACGACGCCGCCTTCCTCCACCGTGATGAGGCCCTTGTTGACGATCGACGCGTTGGCCGCGCCCGGCGTCTCGAAGCGGTAGTTCCCCGCCATGAAGTCCTGGTTCGCGATGTCGGCGCTGGTGGCGATGAGGCCCGCGGTGTTCACGCTCGCGCCGTTTTCGAACACCATGCCGTTCGCGTTGATCAGGATGATGCGCCCGTTGGCGGTCAGAAGCCCCGCGATGACGGACGGATTCTCGTCGAAGATGCGGTTCAAGGTGACCGACGTCGAATTCGGCTGATTGAAGACGGCCGCTTCGTCGGAGCCGATGTCGAAGCTCTGCCAGTTGATGATCCCACGGTCGGAGGTTTGGTCGATCTGCGTGGTCGTCGTGGTGGGGTTCGTGATGGTGACGTCGCCTTCGACGACCTCGCCGCCTTCGGGACCGGCCAGCGCGCCGACCGAAAGCGCGGCCACCGCCGCAGCCGTAGAGAGAGCGAACGCGCCGGCGCGCGCAGAGATTGTCGTGGCGGACGCACGTCGTCCGGCTGGCGCCCAAGAACGGGCTGCGCGCATCATTTCAAGCCCCCCATCCTGCGCCGCCGATCCCCACCAGCGGCGCATACTCAACGTCACGTCAGTAGTCGATCGACACCCCGAAGAAGACGCGTGGATGCTTTTCGCCGTCTTCGAAGGCGACGCCGAGGCCGACCGGCTGCACGACTTCGACCGTGCCCGACACGTAGTCGAGCGCGCGCAGCCGCATGCCGATCCCGAGCGATGCCCCCGCATCGTCCCGGTTTTCGCCCGGCAGAAGATCGCCGCTCTTCAACACGTAGCCGAAGTCGGCGAGCCCGTAGACCTGCGCCATGTTGATCGCCCACGCCTCGCCCCAGCCGTTGATCGGCAGGTCGTAACGCAGCTCGGCCAAACCCTTGAGGCAGTGGTCGCCGGCGATCTCGAACGGATCGAACGCGCGCCCGATATGCCCGCCGCCGTAGCCGCATTGCTCGGGCACGAGCAGCGCGCCGTCGGCGACTTGTGCGGCGATCTCGCCGTAGACCTGCAGGAACGGCCAGCGTTCGAGCCGCTGCAAGCGCGAGACATAGCCTTCGAGGCGGATGAACTCGCCCGACGCGCCCGTGCGGCTCGGCCCCGGCATAGTCGCGTTCGATTGCGTCGCGTCGAACACGTCGAGCCCGACATAGAGGTTACCGGCGGCCTGGATCAGCCCGCCCCACCGGTCGGTCGTGTCGTAGTCAGCGCCGAGCGCGACGATCGTCATCGTGTCCTGCGAGTTCGGCGTGTTGATGATCTCGCTTTCGAGGTCCTTGTAGATGAGCCCCGCCGAGAAATAGAGGTTCTGGCGCCGCGAGCGAATCCACGGATAGGTGAACGAGATGCCGCCCGTCCACCCGTCGGTTTGATAGTCGAGGATGACGAGCGCGGGCGTGCCCACCTTCGAATGCGAGCGCGAGATGTCGAAGCCGAACGACAACCCGTCGCTCGTGAGCGGCACGTCGAAGCGCGCCGCGAGATAGGAAAGCTCCTCGCCGTCCGGCACGCGCACGCCGAAGAGCGACAGCCGCTCTTCCGCGCCGATCAGATTGTTGGTCGCGCCCCGCACCTGCACGCGGTAGGGCCCGATCGCCTTCGAACCGCGATTGTTCGCCTCAATCCCGAAATCGACGTCCTTGCGCGCGATCATCATCACGAGCCGGGTCGCGCCCGGATCGCCGTCCATGCGTTCGAAGACGCTCTGCACGTCGACGCCGGCGAGGTCGTTGGCGAGCAGGAGATAGCGTTCGAGGTCCTTCGTCTTCAGCGGCTTCGACGCCATCAGCCGCCGCGCAAACCCGCCCCACAATTTGCTGTGGAACGAGATCTCGTCCTGGAACTCGACGTCGGCGATGTAGCCTTCGATGACGCGGATGCGCACGCGCCCGTCGACGACCTCTTGCGCCGGCACGAACGCGAGCGACAGCGCATAGCCCGCCGCGACGTACAGGCGCGTGATCTCGTTCGACGCCTGGAACATCTGCGCCAGCGAAACCTCTTGCCCGACCAGCGAGGCGAAGGGTTGCGAGAGCCGCTCGTCGGAAAGAACGGTGTTGCCGTCGATGTCGACCGCCGAGAGCACGAAGCGGATTTGTTCCGCGTTGGGCGGCGGACCTTTGCTGTCAAGCGTGGGAACGCTGACGGTGGTGTCGCGCCGGGGCGACTTCGG
>QKCS01000092.1 GCA_003246795.1 Alphaproteobacteria bacterium | reverse complement strand
CATCCTGCGCATGAAGGGCGTGCCGCTCGGCAAGCGCGACTTCATGGGCCGCATGCGGATGAAGACCTGAGGCAAACCGGCGCCGCGTCTGGGCAAGACGCGGCGCCCCGACAACAACTCAAGACGGGACGACGATGCGCGCCCGGAAGCCCGCGAACGAAAGCCACGCTCCGATGAGGATCATGACCGCACCCGGCACGACCAACATCTGCGGCGACGCAGCCAAGGTCGAGCGCACAAAGCCGATCAACTGATCGACCACGAAAAGCAGAACCACGCCGCGCACGACCAAGAGCCAGCCGATCAACGTGATCGCAATGGCGACCGCGCCACGCCAGCGTTGGTGGAATGCCAGGATCGTGAGCCCCATCGTCAAGGCTATGAAGCCCCACACCAAAGGCGCCAACGGGTCGGCGGCAAACGCGTCGACCGCGCGAACGAAAAAACCCGGTCTGACAACGATCGCAAGCCCCATGATCGCCATGATCGGCCCGATGACCCGCGCCAGGATCGCCGTTGCATGTGAGTCGGCGTTCATATCAGCCTCCATGGTTGACGGGCCAATCATGCACCGATCATGCGGCGCTGACTTAGCCTGCATCAAAGGCGCCGATTTCTCGGGCTAGCCAATCCCCCGCCCCCTCCCAAATGGCCCGTCCCGCCCTTCGCTATGTCTGCCAGTCTTGCGGCGCCGCCTATCCGAAATGGAACGGGCGGTGTGAGAGCTGCGGCTCGTGGAATTCCCTGACCGAAGAGGCCGACGCCGCGGCGATTCCGGGGGCAAAGGCTTCAGGCCGCGGCGGCCGCGTCATCGCGCTCGAAGCCGTACAAGGCACTTCGCCCACCCCGCCGCGCCTCTTGACCGGCATCGCCGAGTTCGACCGCGTCTGCGGCGGCGGCCTCGTGCCCGGCTCTGCCTTGCTCGTCGGCGGCGATCCCGGCATTGGCAAGTCGACGCTGTTGCTTCAAGCGTTGAGCGCTATCGCCGCGACGGGAAAGCCGACCGTTTACATCTCCGGCGAAGAAGGCATCGACCAAACGCGCCTGCGGGCCAATCGCCTGGGACTTGAGGACTCGCAAGTCAAACTCGCCGCCGAAACCAGCCTGCGCGACATCTTGACGACGCTCGACGGCGCGAACACGCCGGCCGTCCTGGTCGTGGACTCGATCCAAACGCTCTGGGCCGATTCTATCGAAGCGGCGCCCGGCACGGTCAGCCAGGTGCGCGCCTGCGCCCAGGAACTCATCCGCTACGCCAAGCGCCGCGGCGCCGCGCTACTCCTTATCGGCCACGTGACCAAGGACGGCCAGATCGCCGGCCCCCGCGTCGTCGAGCACATGGTGGACGCCGTGCTCTATTTCGAAGGCGAGCGCGGTCACAACTTCCGCATCCTGCGCGCGGTCAAGAACCGCTTCGGCCCGACCGACGAAATCGGCGTCTTCGAAATGCGCGAGACGGGTCTTGCCGAAGTGGCAAATCCGTCGGCTCTCTTCCTCGGTCCCAAGGAAGCGCGCGCGTCCGGCGCCGCGGTCTTCGCCGGCATCGAAGGCACCCGGCCGCTGCTTGTTGAAATCCAGGCCCTCGTCGCGCCCGCGAGCTACGGCGCACCGCGCCGTGCCGTGGTCGGGTGGGATTCCGCGCGGCTCGCCATGGTGCTCGCCGTCTTGGACGCGCGCGCCGACGCTGGCATTTCGGCGCAAGACGTCTATCTCAACGTCGCAGGCGGCTTGCGCATCGGCGAGCCCGCTGCCGATCTCGCGGCGGCGGGTGCGTTGGTGTCGTCGCATCTCGGCGTGGTGATTCCGCCCGATTGCGTCTTCTTCGGCGAGATCAGCCTGTCGGGCACGGTGCGCGCGGTTGGCCAAGCGGAGGGACGGTTAAAGGAAGCGCAGAAATTGGGATTCAAGCGCGCGCTTGTGCCGCCGCGTGTTTCCGGTCCGAAGGGATTAGAACTCACCCCGGTTCCGTCGGTGGGCGCACTCGTTGCGCTCATGCAAACGTTTCATTAACCCAATGAAGCGACATCTATGATAGTTTTCATCAGGCGCCCATGGATGTCCACTTGACGATCGCTGATTTTGTTGTGCTGGGGATTCTCATGATCTCCGGCGCGATCGCTTGGCATCGCGGTTTTATGAAAGAAACGCTCACCGTCAGCGCCTGGCTCGTGGCGGCGCTTGCCGCCGTTTTCCTTTGGCCCGCAACGAAGCCGTTCGCCCGCTCGCTCGTCGGACCGGAAACGCTCGCCGACATCCTGGCGTTGCTCGGCGTCTTCTTGCTCGCCTTGATCCCGACGTCCTTCGTCAGCTTCCGCCTCAGCGAAATCGTGCGCGACTCGCGCGCGGGTCCTCTCGACCGTTCGCTCGGTTTTGTCTTCGGCATCGCGCGCGGCCTCTTGGTCGTCGGCGTCGGCTATCTCGTTTTTGCGTCCCTCGCCCCGGCCAAGACGCAGCCCGATTGGGTGCGTGAAGCCCGGCTTCTTCCCGTCGTCAAGGGAACGGCCGACATGCTTCTGTCGCTGGGCGTGAAGAAACCCAAGGCGAACAAGAAAAAAGAAGTCGTCGTCCAAATCGAACCCGAGGACGCCAAGGAAACAAAGCAGGCCGCCAACACAGCCAAACCGACAAAAAAAGAAAAGGCGGCCAAAGCAACGGACACCGGCAACGCAGAAGGCGGTGGTGGGGAAAAGGGCAAGTCTTACGACGCGGGAGATCGCCGCGCCTTGGACAGGCTCGTCAAATCCACTACGAAAGAGTGATGACCGACGAGATCTCGAAGAACCGTCTCGCCGACGACAAACTCAAGGAAGAATGCGGAATATTCGGCATCTGGGGCAAACCGGATGCCGCGGCGTTTGTGGCGCTCGGGCTCCACGCGCTGCAGCACCGCGGCCAGGAGGCCGCGGGCATCGTCTCCTGCACCGGCGACCAGTTCTTCATGGAACGCCGCGAGGGTGAAGTCGGCGACGGCTTCGCGGTCGGCGGACCCGTCGAGAAGCTGAAAGGCCCGCACGCCATCGGCCATGTCC
>QKCS01000084.1 GCA_003246795.1 Alphaproteobacteria bacterium | reverse complement strand
GCCGGCACGTGTTCGACCAGCCAAACCCGGTTCGTCGAAACGAAGAACGCGATGCCTTCGGTGGTCATCGCCCGCGCATCGATGACGAGCACGGCCGGCGCGCCGTGCCGCTGTCCGACGGCGCACGCCGTCGTCGTGTCCGCCGACAAATGCACGTGATGCCGCGCCATCTTCCTCAAGCCTTCGGCGCGAATGGCCTCGACGAACCGCATCGCCGTGCCGTGATAGAGCAGTGCGGGCGGATCGGCGGGCGCGTAGCCGAGTTCGACGTCGACGGAATGACCCTGGTTGGCGCGAATGCGCTGGCCGGTATCGTCGAAGGAAAACCGCTTTTTGTCGTTCTCCGCGACAACGCGTTCGAGCGTAGTCCGGTCGATCGCGTGGCCGTGCAGCCGGCACGCGGCGAGCAGCGCCTCCACCGGCGTCCACCCGGCCGCGTCCAACGAAACGCCGAATTTGGCGGGTTCGTGCCGCAGGATCAGGCTTAGGAACTTGCTGGTGTGTTTCAGATCGGGGGCCATCGCACCTTATTTATCAGGGCGGTCCGCCCATGCGGCAACGAAACCGGCCGTCCCCCTTGTGTTTCGGGCCCCGATCGGGCTATTTCCCGCCCCTCGACGAACGGCCGGGCGGGGCATGCCCAGGCGGTTCTTAGGGACCTGAAGGTCCCACACGCGTTCCAGCATAAGGAGACCGAAATGCCCAAGTTGAAGACCAAATCGGGCGCGAAAAAGCGCTTCAAAATGACGGCCTCGGGCAAGGTGAAGCATGGCGGCGCGATCAAGCGCCACCGTCTGATCCGGCGCACTTCAAAGCGCAAATTGCACGCGCGCGGCACGCACGTTCTCTCCGAGAGCGATACACCCCGCGTCAAGCTTTGGATGCCATACAACCGGTAAGGACGAAGAAACATGTCACGTGCACCCCGCGCGGTTCCGAGCCACGCTCGCCGCAAGAAGGTTTTCAAAGCGGTCAAAGGATTCCGCGGCCGCCGCAAGAACACGATCACGACGGCCAATGCCGCCGCCGACAAATCCGGCCAGCACGCCTATATCGGGCGCAAGCTCCGCAAGCGGAATTTCCGCGCGCTCTGGATCCAGCGCATCAACGCCGCGGTCCGCGAACATGGTCTGACTTACGGCCGATTTATCAACGGCCTCGGGAAGGCGGGCGTTGCGGTTGACCGCAAGATCCTCGCCGACCTCGCCGTGCGCGAGCCCGAGGCCTTCAAGGCCCTGGTCGACCAGGCGGCAAGCGCGGCGAAGGCGTAAGAGCGCGATACGCGTTCGGTTCGCCGCTTCTTCCCCGAATGTCATGGTCGGCGAAGGCCGACCACCCACGACTTCCTGACACCCGATGTGAGCAGTCGTGGGTGGTCCGCCTTCGCGGACCATGACAGGAATGGGGTAACAAGTGAGTTGAGAATCGGACGTGTAAAATGAACGATTTGGAATCACTCGAACGCGAAGCCCTGGCCCGCGTCGCGGCCGCCGCCGACGAAGCGGCGCTCGAAGCGGCGCGCGTAGAGCTCTTGGGCAAAAGAGGCTCGATCAGCGAGACGTTGAAGACGCTGGGCGCGATGAGCCCGGACGAGCGCAAGGTCAAGGGCCCGATCATCAACGGCATGCGCAACCGCGTCACCGCGGCGATCGCCGCGCGCAAGACGGCGCTGGGCGACGTCGCGCTGGAAGCGAAACTCGTCGCCGAACGCGTCGACGTCACGCTGCCCGTCCGCCCGGAGATGCAGGGCCGTGTCCACCCGGTGACGCAGATCCTGGACGAAGCGACGGCAATCTTCGCCGAGATGGGATTCGCGATTGCCGAAGGTCCGGACATCGAACTTGACGATTTCAACTTCACGAAGCTGAACATCCCGCCGGAGCATCCCGCGCGCCAGATGCACGACACCTTTTACCTGAAGGCAAAGTCGGACGGCACGCGCCACCTCCTGCGCACGCACACCTCGCCCGTGCAAGTGCGCACGATGCTGGCCGAGAAGCCGCCGATCCGCATCATCGTGCCCGGCCGCGTCTACCGCATGGACTCCGACCAGACCCACACGCCGATGTTCCACCAGATCGAAGGCCTCGTGATCGACGAGACGTCGCATCTGGGTCACCTGAAATGGATCCTCGAAGAATTCTTCCGCGCTGTCTTCGAGGTGCCGCAGGTCGAGATGCGTTTCCGCCCGTCACACTTCCCCTTCACCGAACCCTCCGCCGAAGTCGACATCCGCTGCGACCGCTCGGGCGGCGAGGTGAAGCTCGGCCAAGGCGACGATTGGTTGGAGATCTTGGGCTGCGGCATGGTCCACCCGAAGGTTATCGAAATGTGCGGCCACGATCCGGCGAAGTACCAAGGCTTCGCCTGGGGCATGGGCCTCGATCGCTTGGCGATGCTGAAATACGGCGCCCCCGACCTGCGCGCCTTCTTCGAGGCCGACATGCGCTGGCTGAAGCACTACGGCTTCTCCGCCCTCGACGTTCCGACACTCGCGGGAGGCCTGAGCCGATGAGCGACGTTCCCGCGAAATACGAAGGCCTCCTCCGCTGGGCGTTCGGCAACACGCCCGCGCTCGCGGACGAACTGCTGGCGCTCGTTCTCCAGGGCAAGAAAACCGCGACCTGCTCGGCCCTCTGGAAGTACGAGACAGAGCACTGGTCGATGCCGCAAAAGGGCGAGATGTCGATCGTGGTCGACGGCGCCAAGCGCCCGCGCTGCGTCGTCGAAACGACCGGCGTCGAAATCAAACGCTTCGACGAAGTCGACGCCGAATTCGCGCACGACGAAGGCGAGGGCGATCTGAGCTACGAACACTGGCGCGCCGCCCATGAAACGTTCTTCCGCGGTGAAGGCCGTTTCGCGCCCGACATGAAGCTTGTTTGCGAACGCTTCCGCGTGGTCGAGAAACTGCCCGTGTCCGCAAAGGAGGGCGCGTTATGAAGTTCACGCTCTCTTGGCTCAAGGATCACCTCGACACCGACGCGACGGTCGAAAAGATCGCCGAAACGCTGACCGATATCGGCCTCGAAGTCGAAAGCGTTCGCGACAAGGCGAAGGAACTGGCGCCCTTCACCGTGGCTTACGTCGTGTCGGCGGAGAAGCATCCGAACGCCGACAAGCTGCGCGTCTGCATCGTCGACACCGGCACGAAAAAGCTCCAGGTCGTCTGCGGCGCCCCGAATGCGCGCGCCGGCATGAAGGGCGTCTTCGCCCACGCCGGCACCAAGATCCCCGGCACCGGTCTGGACCTCAAGAAGTCTTCGATCCGCGGCGTCGAGTCGAACGGCATGCTGTGCTCGGAACGCGAGATGGGCCTGTCGGAAGAACACGACGGCATCATCGAACTGCCGGAGGACGCGCCCGTCGGCAAACCGTTCGCCGAGGTCGTGGGGCTGACCGACCCAGTGATCGAGATCAAGCTCACGCCGAACCGCCCGGATTGTACCGGCGTGCGCGGCGTTGCGCGCGACCTCGCCGCCGCGGGCGTCGGTCACTTGCGGCAGGACCAGCCGCCGAAGATCACGCCGCGCTTCAACAATGCGGTTCCCATCGGCTTGCACTTCGACAAAGAGACCGCGAACGCCTGCCCCATCTTCGCGGGGCGTATGGTGCGCGGCGTCAAGAACGGGCCGTCGCCCGCATGGCTGCAGCAACGCCTGAAAGCCGTGGGTCTGAGGCCCATCTCGGCGCTCGTCGACATTACCAACCTGATGTCGCTCGACCGCGCGCGGCCGCTACACGTCTACGACGCCGACAAGCTCAGGGGTGAAATCCACGCGCGCTTGGCGAAGGCGGGCGAGAAGGTCCTGGCCCTCGACGGCAAGACCTACGAACTCGACCCGGAAATCTGCGTCATCGCAGACGACAGCGGCGTCTTGGGTCTGGGCGGCGTCATGGGCGGCGAGTCGACGGGCGTCAGCGACGAAACGACGAACGTCTTCATCGAAAGCGCCCACTTCGATCCCGTGCGCACCGCGCGCACGGGCCGTACGCTCGGCATCAATTCGGACGCGCGCTACCGCTTCGAACGCGGCGTCGATCCCGAATCCACCGTCCCCGGCATCGATCTCGCAACGAAGCTGATCTTAGAGTTCTGCGGCGGCGAGGCGAGCGATCTGACCGTCGCGGGGCGCGCGCCCGACACGAAGCGCGAGATCACGTTCGATCCGGGTCTCGTCGAAAAGCTCTGCGGCGTGAAGATTCACCCGGGCGAGGCGCTGAGCATTCTCGACCGTCTCGGTTTCCGCTCGAGCGTAGGCACCCGCGTCAGCGTGCCGCCCTGGCGCCCCGACATCCACGGCCAAGCCGACCTGGTGGAAGAGGTGATCCGCATTGTGGGCCTCGACAAGGTCCCGTCGACGCCATTGCCGCGCTTGGCCTCCGTGCCGCTGCCGGTGCTGACGCCGATGCAAAAGCGCGTGCGCGCCGCCAAGCGCACATTGGCATCGCGCGGGCTCGTCGAGGCGATGACCTGGTCGTTCGTCGCCAAGGCGCAAGCCGAACTCTTCGGCGGCGTCCCGGAAGCGCTGCTCGTCGCGAACCCGATCTCGGCCGACCTCGACGCGATGCGCCCGAGCGTGTTGCCCGGCCTCCTGGCCGCGGCCCAGCGCAACGTTGCGCGCGGCATCAAGGACCTCGGCATGTTCGAGGTCGGTCCGCAATTCACGGGCTCCGAACCGGGCGAACAACTGACGGCGGCAACCGGCATCCGGGTCGGCGCCGGCCCGCGCAACTGGGCGAAGGAGAGCTGGAACGCCGATGTGTTCCAGGCCAAGGCGGACGTGCTCGCCGTGCTCGACGCGTGCGGCTTCTCCGGCGACAGCGCGCAGGTCACCACCGACGCACCCGTGTGGTATCACCCGGGTCGCTCCGGCGCGTTGCGCCTCGGACCTAAGAACGTGCTCGCGTTCTTCGGCGAATTGCACCCGAACGTGCTCGCCGCGTTCGACTTGACCGGTCCGATCGCGGCCTTCGAGGTGATGCTCGAGACGTTGCCCACGCCCAAGCCGAAGCCGACCAAGACGCGGCCGAAGCTCGATCTGTCGGAGTATCAAGCTGTCGAACGCGATTTCGCTTTCCTGGTCGACGCGAAGGTCGGCGCGGCCGAGATCGTGAAGGCGGCGACATCGGTCGACCGCGTTCTCGTCGAAAGCGTCACGGTCTTTGACGTGTACGAAGGGCAGGGGATCGAACCGGGCAAAAAGTCGCTCGCGATCGGCGTACGCCTGCAGCCGCGCGACCGCACGCTGACCGAAGCCGAAATCGACGCTGTCGCGACGAAGATCGTGGCGGCCGTAGCGAAAGCGACGGGCGCGACGCAGCGCTAGCCTACGGTTGCGGCGGCGCCTCTTCGGTTTCTTTTTCTTCGCCTTCGAGTGGCATGCCTTCGATCGCTCTGATCACGCAGCGTTCCTCGAATTCGTGGCGTCGGTCGCGAAACGCGCCGTGCGCGAAGAGAATCGAATCGCCTACCGAAAGGCAGGCGCCCGCGCTCGGCCGCGTTTCGAGACGCGCGAAGATCGCCCATTTCATCTCGCGGCATTTGCTGGTGAACGTGACTTTGTATTTCCGTCGTGGCGACGTGTAGAGATAGACCGTCTTTTCGTCGATCGGCTCCCACCGGTCGATCGACCGGACGAACGCACACGACGAGGGTTTAGCCTTCGCCGCGTCGCCTGCCGCCGGCGCCGCGCCGGCACCCAGACCCAGCCCGACGAGCGAAAGAACGACAAGCCGTTTCAGCATCGTTGCCTCCTATTTCTTCCCGCCGCCGAACAGCAGCCGTTCGATCTCGTACACGGGATGCTTCGTCATGTCCTTATCGACCTCGGCGATAACCTTCGCGCGCAGGCCATCGGAAAACGAGTGACGCAGCTCCGCAAGCGTACGCGGCGGCGCCACGACCACTAGCTTCTCGATCTCGCCCGCCGCATGCCGTGCATCGAGCGCGCGGGCCACGTCGTTCGCGAAGTGCTGCTCGGCCATCTCATGCCAATCGGTCTGGTCCATGCCGCTGCGCCGCCCGTCGGCGGATTGCACCGCGCGGCCCGGCCGGTCGCTGCCCATCTCCGCCGTCGGCGGCATCCGGCCCGTCGTCAGCGCATCGGTCGTCTTGAGGTTCGGGAAGACGGCGTCGCCTTCGTTGCGCAGGACAAGCGCTTTCCGCCCGTCCCCGACCAGCACCCAAGCGTTGTTGGGAAGGTCAATTTTGATCATCTGAACTCTCCTTGGAAAAGGAGTATCGCCGCAAGTCCGCATAACGCTTGATCTAGCGCAAACTTGCGCCTCAGGGAACCAGAACTGCCGCGCCTGCGATCCGTCCGTCGCGCAAGTCTGCAAGCGCACGGTCGGCCTCGCCCAGCGGGTAGGTCGTCGTCTTGATGTCCAGCGGCACGTCGGCTGCAACCTGCAGAAACGCACGCGCATCCTGCCGGGTCAGATTCGCAACGGAACAGATCTCGCGTTCTTCCCACAAGAGCGCATAGGGAAACGCCGGAATGTCCGACATGTGAATGCCGCCGCAGACGACGCGGCCGCCTTTCCTGACGGCTTTCAACGCTTGCGGCACGAGTGCGCCCACCGGCGCAAAGATGATCGCCGCGTCGAGCGGCTCTGGCGGCATTTCGTCCGAACCGCCGACCCAATCGCAGCCGAGTTCCCTGGCGAGCGTTTGCGCGGTCGCGTCGCCGGGCCGCGTGAATGCATGAACGCGTCGCTTCTGCCATCGCGCCACCTGCGCGATGATGTGCGCGGCCGCGCCGAAGCCATAGATGCCGAGCGCTCGGGCGTCGCCCGCTTTGACCAGCGACCGCCATCCGATCAGCCCCGCGCACATCAACGGCGCCGCCTCGACATCGCCGCGCGCGCCCGTCAGCGGAAAGGCAAAGTCCGCTCGCGCGACGACATGGCTCGCGAACCCGCCGTCGCGCGTGTAGCCGGTCAACGACGGTGCATCGCAGAGATTCTCGCGATCGCCGGCGCAATAGGCGCAGTGACCGCACGTTCCGCCCAGCCACGGAACGCCGACCCGCATGCCGATCGCAAACCCATCGACGCCGGGCCCCACCGTCTCCACGCGCCCGACGATTTCATGCCCGGGCACGAGCGGCAGTTTCGGATGCGCCAGCTCTCCGCCGACGATGTGCAAATCGGTTCGACAGACTGCGCAGGCTGAAATCGCTACCAGGATTTCGCCGTCGCCCGGCGCGGGCGTGGGTCGCTCTTCGAGACGAAGCTTCGTCCCCGGCTTGTCGAGAACCATCGCGCGCATGGCATCGACCATATCAGAAGATCAGCTGAAGCCGAAGGTATCCCCATATGACATGCCAGCACGCATAGTAGACGAACCGGAACCCGTAGATCGCCATAAATCCAAAGCGGCGGAAGACGTAGAGCTGAATCAAATTGATCGCGAACACGTGAGCCGCAACGAACGCCTGAAGCCAGGTCAGCTCCAAAGCCTTCGGTCGCCACTAGGGCGTCGATCGATTGATAGTTGATTTCTCCCCCAACTGCGCCCTGCTTGCCACGCCAAAATCCAGCGACACGCATGTGCCAGGTGTCGACTGCCAGGTCGACGGGGCTTGTATCGAATTGTTCGGAGTTGAAGCCGAAATTACCTTGGACATTCCAATCGCTCTGTAGATCCCAAAGGATCGAACCTTTAGCGTGGATCGTACGGGAGTCGAAGTCGGGAAGTCCGCTTGCATCGTAGTCGTTGTACATGTAGCCGATGTCCCCGAATCCGGTGACGTTCTTTCCGCCCATTCCATCCGCTATGGCCGGCATTCCACCGAGGAGCCAGAGTGCGCTCGTCGCAAGCAGTGTTCTGCGTTTCATGCTTCAGTCTCCGTGTCGCTGCGGTTGCGGCGCGTGCGCACCGACTAGATTCAGCATGTTGTGCGGATGGTTGCGGATGGTTAAGGAAAGGTTGCGGCGCATGTGGCCCAGCAACACCTTGATTGGTTGGCCTTCTCGTTCGCCCCTTTGCAAACGCCCGACATCGAGGTCCGGCCGGGTGGTCGAGTGCGAACGCGCATCTGGCTCTCGGGCAAGCTCGCATCTGTTCAGCGATCTCAGTTTTCAAGTTTTCGTTAACCAAGATCCGATTATGTACGAGGGCTAGCTGGAGGAGATTCGATGCTGGGCAAATGGATGCCGTTCGCGCTTGTAGCGCTCGCGTCGGGAATGGTGGCTGCGGCGGCGGCCAATGAGACGTTCACCGGCACCGGATTCGTAGGTGTGGAGGTGCGGACGTTTCCGGACAATCCCGAATGGCCCGGCCAGGACGACGCCACTTTCCACCCTTCGATCTTCGGCAGGATTGAGTTGACCGCCGAGTGGGATGGGCAGGCGATCAAAATCACACCCTATGGCCGCCTCGACGCGATCGATGGTCATCGCACGCATCTCGACTTACGGGAAGCCAGTTACAGCTATCGCGGCGACGGGTTCGACCTCGTTCTTGGCGTGCATCAGGTCTTTTGGGGGCGCGCTGAATCACGCCATCTCGTCAACGTCATCAACCAAGTTGATTTCATCGAAAACTTCGATGGCGAGGAATATCTTGGTCAACCCATGATCAATGGAAACTTCGTCGGAGATTGGGGCAAGTTGGGCTTGTTCGCAATGACAGGGTTTCGCAAGCGCACGTTCCCAGACGCTGGTGGTCGGTTTCGCGGTCCTTTTCCGATCGCCAACGATGCGTTTTATGAGTCAGATTCTGGGGAGTGGCACGTCGATTTTGCGGCGCGCTACGAAAACACCTTCGGCCCCCTCGATTTCGGTGCCTCGTACTTCTATGGAACGAATCGTGAGCCGACTTTCGTAGCAATAGTTGGGCCCGGCGGCACTGTGTTGTTCCCTTACTATGCACTAATGAACCAGGCGGGCGTCGATGCCTCCTACGTTATCGGCGATCTCATACTCAAGGGAGAGGCGATCTACCGTTGGGCGCAGGGCGCTCCATTCTTTGCCACAGTCGTCGGTGGCGAGTACACGTTTACGAACGGTATTGACGAAGGCATCGATCTCGGGCTGCTACTTGAGTATAACTTCGACGACCGCAGCACACTGGCCACGGCGGGCACAACGTTCAACGCCCTCTTT
>QKCS01000200.1 GCA_003246795.1 Alphaproteobacteria bacterium | reverse complement strand
AGGCCGTTCAGATCGCCGCCGCTGCCACCGTCGTCACCGTCCAGGCTGACGAAGTTGTAGTCGGCCAAGATCCCCGCCACGAATTCGTCGAGAACCGGAAAATCGAATCCGAGGTGGGCGCCCGCGTAGAGCGAGCTCAGATCAATGTCGGATTGCGCCGATGTGAAGGTCCACCGATGGTAGTCGCCGCCGGTTGGTCCGCCTCGCCGAACGCGCCACCCACTTGAAGACCTACATACGCGCCGTCCAAGGCGTGGCGTACGCCGAGAAGCCAACGCAACACGTCAAAGCGAAACCGGCTGCGGCCGCCGCACACGCTGACCTCGTCATTCTCGAACGCGCTCCCAACTCATGTTCTTGCGTTCAGCGACTTCAGCGCTGGGTGGTTAACGATCTGTTAAAACGCGTCCAGCACGCCCTGCGAAGCCGCGGGCCGCAGAGCTGTATCGTTGATTCAGTCGTGACGTTACGGAAACAGCACAACCGGCGTCAGACGAGTTCAGTGCCGATGATCTCCGCGATCTCGTCCGGACTGCTGCGTTCCACCACCGTCCATTCCGACATCTGGTGCCGAAACCATGTCATTTGCCGCTTCGCGTAGCGACGCGTCTCCGCGATCGCCCGTTCGACCGCTTCGTCAACCGTTAGCCGCCCGTCCAGATGCGCAAGCAACGGCGGAACGCCAAGCGCGCGTGCGGCGGGAAGGTCGGAACGAAGCCCGCCGTCGCGCAGCGCCCGCACTTCGTCGAGCGCGCCAGCTTCGACCATGCCGCGAAAACGTCGCGCGATGCGCTCGATCAACCAGTCGCGATTGGGTTTCAGGACATAGCGAACGAGATCGCCCGACAGCACCGGTTCGCCCTTGAGCGTCTGCCATTCGGCAAGCGATTGTCCTGTGGCTTCGATCACCTCCCATGCGCGCACCAGACGCTGGCTGTCGCCGGCATTGAGCCGCACCCCCATCTCGGGGTCGCGGGCGGCAAGCTCGGCGTGGAACCATTCGTTGCCCCACTCGGCCAATTTCTGGCGCGCCTCGACGCGAATGGACGCGTGGATCTCAGGGATCGGCGAAAGCCCCTGCAGCAGCGCCGCGAAGTAAAGCCCGGTTCCGCCGACGAACATCGGCAAGAGCCCCTTGGCGCGCACTTCCTCGAGCGCATCCTTCGCGGCATCGAGCCACCGCGCGACCGAGAACGGCTCGTATGCCGATACGAAGCCGTAGAGGCGGTGAGGCGCGATGGCTTCCTCGCTTGGGTCCGGCCGCGCCGAGAGGATACGCAACTCACGATAGACCTGCATCGCATCGGTGTTGATCACCGCGCCGCCGTAGTCGCGTGCGAGCGTCAGCGCCAGCGCCGACTTGCCGCTGGCGGTAGGCCCTGCAATAAGAACGGCGTCGGGTCCGCTCATCCCGCCTCAACCCAAACAGCACGATTGCTTCGATGGACTATACGCTGGTTCTGACTGCGGCGCTCGGTGCGCTCGATGACGACAGCGTGAAGGTCGTCGCCTCTGCCGCGCGCGTCAGCCCGCACTGGCTCTCGCCCGGAACCGCATGCGAGTTTCGCGTGGCAGATCCCGCAATCGTCACCCAAGCGCGAAACGCGCTCGGCAAAGCGCCGGTCGACGCGAACGTCGTCGCCACCGCGCGGCGCCGGAAGCGTCTGCTGATCGCCGACATGGACTCCACGATCATCGGTTGCGAATGCATCGACGAGATCGCGGATTTCGCGGGCGTCAAACCCCAGATCGCGGCCATCACCGAACGGGCCATGCGCGGCGACGTGCCGTTCGAAGGCGCGCTGCGCGAGCGCGTTGCGCTGCTCAGGGGTCTGCCGGAATCCGTTCTGGACCGCGTCTATCGTGAACGGATCACACTCAACGACGGCGCCCGCATCCTCGTGCGCACGATGGCCGAAAAGGGCGCGGTGACGGCACTCGTTTCCGGGGGCTTCACCTTCTTCACAAGCCGCATCGCCAAGGACGTCGGCTTCGCGACCCATCAAGCGAACGAACTCGTCATCGAGAACGCTAAACTCGCCGGCACGGTACGCGAACCGATCTTGGGCCGCGACGCAAAGCGCGACGCGCTGCTCCGGCTCGCGCGTGAAAACAACATCGATCTCGCCGACACGATCGCAATCGGCGATGGCGCCAACGATCTCGGCATGCTCGGTGAGGCGGGCCTAGGTCTTGCCTACCGTGCCAAACCCGTCGTCGCGGCGGCCGCGCACGCGCGCTTCGACCATAGCGACTTGAGCGCCGCCTTGTATTTGCAGGGATTTCGGGAAACCGATCTGGTGCTGGACTAGCCCGCTTCATCCGTATCGGCTCCTTTAGAATAACCAAAAGAAATAGACTGGCAAGGCTGAAAAACGCGTACTAAGTGGATGCCCCGCTTCACACCAGCAAAGGGGGCAATCATGCGTGCAGCCGGCTTCGACTTCGGCACGTCCAACTCCGCCATCGGCATCGTCAAAGGCAACGCGGCGACGCTCGCGCCCGTCGAGGGCTCGTCGACGATGATCCCGTCGGCCGTCTTCTTCGACTTCGCAGATCACGACAAACCGCACTACGGGCGCGATGCGATCGATGCCTATGTGAACGGCAATGACGGCCGCCTGATGCGCGGCCTCAAAACGATCCTCTCGACGGCGCTGATCAGCGAACGCACTGCGTTGTCAAAACGCGCCATCCCGCTCACCGACGTCATCGCGATGTTCTCGCGGCATCTGAGGTTAAAGGCGGAAGAAGCCTTGGGCGCGCCAGTCGACGCCGTCGTACACGGCCGCCCCGTGCGTTTCGTCGAAGGCGACGACGCAGCCGATGCGCGCGCTGAAACGACGCTCGCGTCCCTTGCCCGCCAAGCCGGCTACGGCGAGGTGTCCTTCCTCTACGAACCCGTCGCGGCAGCCGCACAGTACGAACAGAACGTGAAGCAGGAAGAGATCGTCCTCGTCGCCGACATCGGCGGCGGCACGTCCGACTTCTCGATCGTGCGCATCGGCCCGGGCCGTGACCGCGCCAGCGACCGCCGCGACGACATCCTGGCGAATACCGGGGTCCGCGTCGGCGGCACGGACTTTGACCGCAACTTGAGCCTCGCCGCCGTCATGCCGCTCTTCGGCCTCGGCACCGAACTGGTCGATAAACAACTGCCGATGCCCAGATCGATCTTCGACGACCTGGCTTGGTGGCCGACGATCAACCTCTGCTACACGCCCAAGATCCAGCGCGAGGCGGAGGAGATTCATCGCCTTGCCGTGGAACAGGAGAAGACGGCGCGGCTTCTCGCCGTTCTCTCCAAGCATCTGGGCCACCGCATCGCGTTCGCCGCCGAGCAAGCGAAGATCGATCTTACGGCAGACGACAGCGCAAGCGTCGGCTTGGCCTTCGTCGAAGCCGGCCTTGCCGCGCCCATGACGCGCGAGACGTTCGACGAAGCGATTGCGAGCGAACTCACGCGATTGCGCCTTGCGGTCTGGAACTGCCTCGCGCTGGCCGATGTCGACGCGGAAAACGTCGACACCGTCTTTATGACCGGCGGCTCAAGCCTCGTGCCGGCAGTCGAAGCTGTCGTCCGCGATGAAATCCCGAACGCAAGCTTCAAACGCGGCGACGACTTCTTGTCGGTGGGTTTGGGCCTGACGCTCGAGGCCCAAGCGCGCTACGCGTGAACGTCAATCGCAGACGAGTTCGCCCCATTTCGTGCGCTTGTCGCGCTTACGGCATTCTTCCGAGGGACCAAGCCAAACCCCGTCGGGCGACCAATTCTTCTTGCCGCGCTCCGACGCTTCGTAGGCGTCGCGCACGCACTTGTCCGCGCCGCCGGGCGGCGTGCCCTCCGGTTTGAAGCCCATGTAGTCGCACTCGATGATGAACCACCACTTGTCGCTGTGGGAATTGAGGATGCGGTGGCGCAGATAGGCGGGCGCGCGCTTCCACCAGTTTTCCAAAAGGCGCGCAAAGCCGTTGGGCAGACGATGAGGGGCCAACGCCAGAAACTGTTCATCCGTGTACGGCGGCCCGTTGTCGACGACGTCCGCCGAAACAACGTTAACGGTGGCGACAGTGACAACAAGCACGAGAAAAATCGACGACACGAGCCGCAACTTCATCTCCTCCCAAAGCAAATCCGCGCGACACTATCGTAATGGTTGCGCAGCGCCAACTTGAGCACGTCCCACCCCATCGGCATCATGCAAGCCGTTGTGGGCAAGAGTGTGACATGACGGAGATCGACACGCTGGCCATCGTCGTGGGCGTCGCGGCCCTGCTGTTGGTTCTCTTCCTTCTGTCGACGCGAACCAAGGTCACGGTCTTCGACTGGCAGGCCGCCGTGCTCTATCGCGACGGCGTCTTCAAGCGGACGCTGAGCCCGGGTTCCTACCGCTTCTTCGTCCCGCCAAACAGCTGGATCCTGTTCGACAAGCGTCCGCAGTTTCTAACCGTCCCGGGCCAGGAGGTCATGAGCCGCGACGCCTTGGGTCTGAAAATCACTCTTGTCGTCGAATACCAGATCGAAGAACCGGCGAAACTGATCCGCGCATTTCCCATCGCGTCGCAGAGCGACGTTGCGAACGCACTCTATCCTTTGATCCAGCTTCCGATCCGCGAGGCGGCGGCGACCTACACGCTGGACGAGATCATCCAGAACCGCGACGCCCTGCCCGAACTCGTTCGCGCATCCTGCGTCGAAGGCCTGTCGAATGCCGGCGTGCGCCTCATCAAGGTGACCGTGCGCGACATCATGCTGGCAAAGGAACTGCGCGACGCTTATGCCGCCAACGCCGTCGTTAAGAAGACGGCGGCGGCATCGCTGGAACGCGCGCGAAGCGAAGTCGCGGCGATGCGCGCGCTCGCCAACGCGGCGCGCATGGCGCAAGGCAATCCGGAATTGATGCAGCTGCGCGCGCTGCAAGCCATGCAGGCTTCGCAAGGCCGCCACACCGTGATCTTCGACTTCTCGGGCAAGGCGGCCGCGCCCGCCGCAACCACGACGCCGGAAGAGGAACTGCCGCTTGGCGGCGAGGACGACCTGCTTTAGGCTCCAGTTCGCCTAAGGCCCGGGCCAGCATCGCTAACCCGGTCGTCGTCGGGCGCCACAGGTTCGACACCTGTTCCATTGCCACTGGATGGTGAAACAAGGCTGTCGCCGTTTCTTGCGTTCAAAGCGCGACCTTGGGTATGCCCTGCGGGTTCAGACCCCCGCATGCCCCGCGTGGGAGACGGTGGCGGCTTCATGTCCGCCGCGCTCTTGGACGCTTGAGGTCGGCGGCGCCCGGTGCGCAGAATAGGCCATCAACAACATTCGAACCGGAAGAAACGCCATGACGATCCGCACGCCCATCTGCGACATGCTGGGCATCGAACATCCCATCCTCTTGGCCGGCATGGGCGGCGTCTCATACGCCGAAGTCTGCGCCGCCGTTTCCGAAGCGGGCGGGTTCGGGACGCTCGGCATGGCAGGGCGCAGCACGGAAGAAATTCGCACGCAAATGCGCCGCGTGCGTCAACTGACGAAGAAGCCGTTCGGCGTCGATCTCCTCGCCGCCGTGCCCGAGTCGCTCGAGAAGACCGCCGACATCATCATCGAGGAGGGCGCATCGGCCTTCATCTCCGGTCTCGGCGTGCCGCCGCGCCATCTGGTCGACCGGTTTCATGCCGCCGGTTTGAAGGTGATGAACGTCTGCGGCACCGTGCGCCATGCCAAAGCGGGTGAGGACGGCGGCCTCGACGCCGTCGTCGCACAGGGCACGGAAGCTGGCGGTCACACCGGCCGCATCGCCGGCATGGCGTTGATCCCGCAGATCGTCGACGCCGTGAAGGTTCCCGTTCTGGGCGCGGGTTCGATCGTCGACGGTCGCGGCCTAGCCGCAGCGCTCGCGCTCGGCGCGAAAGGCGTTTGGATGGGCACGCGCTTCATCGCGTCGACCGAGGCGCACGCCGGCGACATGTACAAAGACGTCGTGGTCGACGCGACCGACGAAGACACGATCATCACGCGCGCCTATTCCGGCAAACCGATGCGCGTCTTCAAGAACGACTATGTCGCCGATTGGGAACGCCGTCCCCAAGAGATCAAGCCCTTCCCGATGCAGGCGATGATCTCCGCCCAAGCGGGCGTGATGGGCGGCATCGGCGGTCAGATCGAAGGGCTCGATCGTGGCCGCTCGGCCTTCGCCATGGGTCAAGGCGCGGGCGCAATCCACGAAGTCTTGCCATGCGCCGAAATCATCCGCCGCATGATCAAAGACGCCGACGAGATCATTGGCCGGATGGACCGGCTGCGCGCGTCTTGATCCAGTCCTCGTAGAGCAGCGCATAGAAGACGCTGTCGAGGTAAGCGCCATTCAGGAAGAACGACTTGCGCGCAACGCCTTCGCGCGCGAACCCGCACTTCTCGGCCACGCGAACCGAACCGTTGTTCCGCGGATCGATCTCGAGCCAAATGCGCTGGAGGTTGAGCCTCTCGAACCCATGCGCGAGCGCGGCGCGCACCGCTTCGGCCGCAAACCCCTGCCCCCACGACGCCTTGTCCAGGATATAACCCAGACCCGACATCGCATCGCGCTCGCTGTAGAAATTGATACAGCCGATCGCCCGCCCGCCGTCGCGCGTGATGGCAAAGGAGCCTTCGTGCCGGTTCTGGGGCGGTAGGTTGCGCGCAATGAGCCCTTGCATCTCCGCCAAAGTGCCGATCGGCGCATGCGCCCAGTACTGCATCACCTCGGCATCCTGAAAGATCGGCAGCAGCGCCTCCGCGTCCGCCATGCGCGTTGGCCGCAACACGAGCCGTTCTGTCTTCAGCACTGGCTCATCGGCCTCGATCGGCGTGGCCGGCCCTTTGAGCTCGATGACGGTGCCGAACGGATCGCGCACATAGAGCGAGGGTCCGTTGCCTTGCGCGCCGTAGCGCTCGCCGCGCTCGATGATCTCGACGCCGTGCGCCTTCAAATGCCGTTCGATCGCGGCCTCCTCGAACGGCTCGACACGCAGGCAGATATGATCGACGTTGCGCGCTTCCGGTACGAAAGGCTCGGCGCCTTCCGCCTTCAGCCAATCGGCGCCGACGTCGACGAGATCGATCATCGCCTCGCCCGCGCGCAGTTGGACGAGGCCGAACTTGTCGACGCGCCGCTCCATCTCGGCGCCGAGAATGTTGCGGTAGAAAAGCAGTGCCTCGTCCATGTCCGCCACGCGCAGCACGACATGGTCGAGCGCCGCGAGCGAAATCGGTTTCTTCGTCACACGAACACGCGCTGCCAGACCGCGTAGCCGAGCAGCGCCGCGCCCGTCAGGAAGATCAGCAGTCCCGAGGCCTGGTTCATGCGCCTCAGTGTGTCGTGCTCGATCGTCTTGTGGAAGATGCCGGTAATGGCCGTGACGACAAGCCACCACACCGTGGATCCGCCAATTACTGCGACGATAAGTACCCAAGTCGCAAGCGAACTCGACTGAAAATCGACGACCTCGCGGAACGCCGCGAAGGTCGTGGCGAACCCGACCATCGTCGCGGGATTGGTGATGGTCAGCGCGAACGTGCTGGCGAAAGCGCCGGCAAGATCGCCTTTGGAGCCGCGCTGAATGCTGCCGTCGGGATTGCGCATGATTTCGGGCGGCGTCGCCGAAATGAAAACGCGCAACCCGTAGAACATCAGGATACCGGCGCTCGCGAGTTTGAGGATGACGCCCATATCCTGGATCGCGTCGAACACCCACTTGACGCCGAAACCTGCGATGACCGCGAACACGCCGTCGCCGAGTGCCGCGCCCAAACCCGCCAGGAACCCGTTGAGTTGTCCGTAGTGCAGCGTGCGGCGGATGCAGATCAGGTTGACCGGTCCGATCGGGGCCGCAACCAGGAGGCCGATCACGAGGCCGCCCGCCAGGAGCGTGGCCCAGTCCATCCCTCCGTTCACGCTTGGCCGCTCCCGGTCTTATCGTGCATGCGTCGCTCGTGCGCGATGATAGAGACCCCGGCCGCCGGCCGGAATCGGCATTGCATCCGAACCTGCCGCAAGCAGGTTAACAGTTTCTTCGTGGGCGCGACGCATCAGCCCTGCACATCGACGACGACGCGCCCGCGCACCTGCCCCTTCAAGATCTGCGGCCCGAGCGTCAACACGTCGGCGAGCTTGGCCTGGGTCACCGTCGAGCGAAGCTTGGTGAGATCGAGGTCGCTGGCCAATCGTTCCCATGCCTTCAAGCGCTTGGGTCGCGGGCAATAGACCGACTCGATCCCGGCCAGCGTCACACCGCGCAAGATGAACGGCGCCACCGACGACGGCAAATCCATCCCCTGCGCGAGCCCGCAGGCGGAAACCACGCCGCCGTAGTTGGTCGATGACAACACGTTTGCAAGCGTCTTGGAGCCGACGGAATCGACCGCGCCGGCCCACCGTTCCTTCGCCAACGGCCGCACATCGGTGTTGAGCTCCGCGCGATCGATGATCTCGGCCGCGCCCAGGCTGCGCAGATAGGCTTCCTCGCTCGTGCGGCCGGTCGAGGCGACGACCCGGTACCCGAGCTTCGACAGCAACGTGATCGCGACGCTGCCGACGCCGCCCGCGGCGCCCGTGACCAAGACCGGCCCCTTGGCCGGCGTGAGGCCGCAATCTTCGAGCGCCATCACCGCCAACATCGACGTGTAGCCCGCCGTGCCGATCGCCATCGCGTCCGCCGCCGTGAACGCGCCGGGCAACGGCACGAGCCAATCCCCCTTCACGCGCGCACGGCCGGCGTAGCCGCCGTGATGTGTTTCGCCCATGCCCCAGCCATTCGCGAGAACCGCGTCGCCCGGCTTGAAGCGCGCATCGGCGGACGCGACGACCTTGCCCGCAAAGTCGATGCCGGCAATCAGCGGAAACTTCCGCACGACCGGCGCGCTGCCTGTCACGACAAGTCCGTCCTTGTAGTTCAGCGTCGAGTGCGACACCGCGACCGTAACGTCGCCATCCATCAGATCGCTGTCGCTCATCTCGCTGAGCGCCGCCTTCTGACCGGCTTCGGATTTGGTTACCAGGATGCAGCGGAATTTGTCGGACATTGATCGACCTGTTTTTGGCACTCGATGATGGTGAGCGCTAGAAAGAAACTGTGGCGACCGCACCGCAATTCGTGATGAACGTCAAGCGTTTCAAGCGT
>QKCS01000029.1 GCA_003246795.1 Alphaproteobacteria bacterium | reverse complement strand
GCGTCGATCGTGTAGCGGCCCTCGGGCGTACGGCTGTCTCCCTCCTGTTCCTTGTGGCCTTCCGGATTGCCGCCAAGCGCTATGCGATACGCCTTCACCACTTTTTTCCCGGCGTAGAGCGTCAGCGTGCGGTTCGCTTTTTCGACGACGATCGAATCGACGGTTGTCTTCGCCCCGGCAGAGGAGGCGAGTGCAACCGAGAGGCACACGAGGGCGAAGAAGAAACGCATCACTCTCACATCTCATTGAAAAGCGGCGGCATGAGGGCGTGGGGCGGTGACGCCGGCCGCAATTCGGCCGAAATTGAGTCACGATGCTTCCATGCGGAGTCTTATGATGTGGGGCGCGTCCTTCGGTGAATTGGGTGTCGGTATGAAGCGTTTCGCAGGGATCGTCGTCGGTCTGGTCGGCTCAATCGTCATCCTTTGCGGCACAGCTCTCGGTGCGCCGATCCCGCAGGGCAGCTATCGCGCGACCTGCGAAGACATTCACGCGGGCGAGAACACGCTGACGGCGACGTGCCGGACACGGCGCGGCGGTTGGAACGACGCGACACTCCGCGGCTATCGCGACTGTGACGGCGATATCGCCAACAGTGACGGTCGATTGACCTGCGTGGGCGACTGGCAAGACGACGATGGTTGGCTGCCGCCCGGCAGCTATCGCGACAGCTGCCGCGACATGGAGATGCGGCAGGGAACGCTCGTCGCGGAATGCAAAGATCGAAACGGCCGCTGGCGCTACACGGAACTCGCGGCCGCGCGCTCTTGCCGAGGCGACATCGCCAATGTCGACGGGATCCTGCGCTGCTGGCGTCGCGGAGATGATGCGGACCTGCCGGCCGGAAGCTGGCGCGCGAGTTGCCGCCAAGCACGCGTGTACAGCTTTGTGCTCTATGCCGAATGCCGCGACCGGCGGGGAAATTGGCGTGACACGTCCATCGACTTGCACGACTGCTACGGCGACACCGCAAACGAGAACGGGCGACTTGTCTGCGCGGACGAAGGGTCCTCTCAGATCACGCTGTTCAAGCGGGCGAATTTCAGCGGCGCCTCGCGAACATTCTCAAGCAACGTTCCCGATCTCGGGCCATCTGGGTTTGGCAATCAAGCGTCGAGCGTCGTCGTGCAAGGCGGCGTCTGGGAGTTGTGCGACCGGCCCAACTATCGTGGCTATTGCATCGTCATCGACCGTGCGCAGACCAATCTCTGGACCTTTGGGTTCAACGACCGGACAGAATCGGTTCGCCGGGTTCGTTGAGGGCGCGGGGACTCGCGCGGCGGCGGTTCCGTTTGCTAGGTTGAGGCGCCGAGTCCCGGGGTGGCTCGGCCTTTCCCTTACGGAGGTCCGCCATGTCTCAGGAGATCGTCACGCGCGTCGCGGGCGCGGCGCTCAATCGCCGCATGTTCGCCGTCACCAGCCTTGCGACGGGGTTTGCGTTGTCCGTTCAGCCGATCTCGGCCGCGACGATCACGACGGATGCCGAAGGGCTCGAGGCGGGCGAAGTGAAAATCCCGGTCGCGGACGGTGAGATCCCGGCCTATCGCGCGATGCCGGCCAACGCGACGAATCTTGCGACGGTCCTGGTGATCCATGAGATCTTCGGCGTACACGAGTGGATCAAGGACATCTGCCGAAGGTTCGCGAAGGCCGGGTATCTGGCGGTCGCGCCGGACGTCTACGCGCGTCAAGGCAATGCGGCGGCTTACACCGACATCCAAAAACTGGTCGGCGAGCTTGTCGCCAAGGTGGACGATACGACCGTGCTCAGCGATCTCGACTCGACGACGGCTTGGGCGGCCGCGCATGGCGGGGACCCAAACAAGCTCGTGGTGACCGGTTTCTGCTGGGGCGGCCGCCAAGTGTGGCTGTACACCGCGCACAATCCGAATGTGAAAGCGGGCGTCGCTTGGTATGGACGCCTGGTCCGCCCGGAGGGCAACACGCAACCGAAGCACCCGACCGAGGTCGCGGCCGACATCAAGGGGCGCGTCCTCGGTCTCTACGGCGGGCTCGACAAAGGCATTCCGCGGTCTCAGGTGGAAGCGATGCGCGAGGCACTCAAAGCGGCCGGCGATACGACGTCCGAGATCGTGATTTATCCCGAGGCCGGACATGGCTTCTTGGCCGACTATCGACCGAGCTACAACGAGCCTGCCGCGGAACATGCGTGGGCGCGTTGTCTTGCCTGGTTCAAGCAACACCTCGTTTGAGGACTTTCAAAGAAGGACAGAACTTGCGTACACGGCGTGAGCGTTGGGACAGTGAAGAAGGGATCGTCGTCCTCTCGTGAACGCTGACGCCCACGCCGAGGCCAAGTTCCAAGAGGAAGTGGCCGCCAATCTGACGCGCAACTACGTGAGCCAGCTCGCTCACGGCATGTTGGCGATGACGGGCTTTCGCCTCGTCAACACGCCGACCTTCATGCCCGCTTATCTGTTCTTGCTTTCCGGATCGCCGGTCGTCGTGGGGCTTGCGCTCGCGACGCAGCATTTGGGCGCCTTCTTCTCCAGCGTGTTCGGCGCGACGGCCGTCGAGCATCGCCGGCGCATCGTCGATCTAGGGCTGCGCTATGGCTGGGCGATGCGGCTTTCGGTGTTGGGACTTGCCCTTGCGGGATTCCTTCTGCCGCCGAAGTTCGCGCTCTACGCCGTCGCGCTTTTCTTAGGGCTGCTCGGCGTGTTCTCGGGCATGCAAAACGTGCTGTGGAACGTGCTCCTCACGAAGACGATTCCACCCGCACGGCGCGGCATGTTGATCGGGATGCGCAACTTCCTAGGCGGCATGACGGCCGCGGCGGTTGCGGGGTACGGCGGTGGGTATCTTGTCGAAACCAACGCCTTCGGCGACGGGTACGCGACTACGTTTCTTCTCGCGTTCGTGCTGACGTCCGCCGGGCTCACGCTGCTCTATCTCGTGCGCGAACCGGATGCGCCCAGCGTTCGCGCGCCGGTCGGCGTGCGCGAGCGGATCGGCGATATCCCGATCCTGCTTCAGGACAAAGCCTTCGCGATGTATTTCTGGGCGCAGACGCTGGCCACGTTCGGTGCGCTCGCGCTGCCGTACTACATCATCTTCGTCGAAAAATCGCAGGGTCTCACCGGTATCCTGGTCGCGACCTTGTCGGCGGCGTTTCTCGTTTCGCAGACCGTTTCCAATCTCGGTTGGGGCTGGCTTGCCGATCGGCTCGGATTCAAATCCGTTTTCGTCCCCGCGCTGCTGTTGTGGGCCGGCGCGACGGTGGGGTTGCTGTTTGCGGGCGACATCAGCGCTATTCTCTTCTGCTTCGTCGGAATTGGCGCGGGCTATGCGGGATTTCTAATTGCCGCGCAGAATATGGTGTTGGAGTTCGGTACGCGCAGCGATCTGCCGATGCGGATCGCGATGGTTAACTCCGCGCAATCTTTGGTGCAGGTGGTCGGTGTCGTCGCGGGCGGTCAAATGGCGGCCTCGCTCGGATTTGAGGTCGTCTTCGGCGTGGCGGCGCTTGCCAAGCTCGCTGCGGCTGGCATGTTGTGGTTCTATGTTCGCGATCCGCGGCGGGCGCGATCTCGGGGGGAGATCGTGGTCGATGCTGGCGGCGAGGGATTCGAAATGTCTGTGAGTGGCGATGGGGCCGCCATCCCCCCGAACGCGGCCGATCAACCGCAAACGCGCGCCAAAGGTGGCGGGCGCTCGGAGGGCGAGCGTAAGCGCATCAAATCCGCCATCGGCGTGCGCATCGACGACATCAAGTGGACGTTGATCCCGACATATCTGGCGCTGATGCTCGTTGCGGCATGGACGGGCGCGTGGACGTTCTGCCTTTTTCTGGCGGTGGCGATCACGGCGTTCGCCGTGGCGCGCTTGGGGTTCGTACGCAGCCAGCCGGAGCCGCTCGTGACTGCGTCGAGTGCGGCGGCGCAGCCGGTCGAGCCCGTTGTGCAGACGGTCGAAGTGCCGGTAAAACCCGACTTTACGCCTGCGGACATGGTGCGCCGGCTGCCGGATCCGGCGATCCTGACGGACCACACGGGCCGTATCGTCGCCGCCAACGAGGCGCTGGAACAGCTCTTCGGCGTGGTCGAGCTGCGCAAGCATTTGGCGAGCGTGATCCGCTCGCCGCAGGTGTTGGGTGCGCTCGATCTTGCCCTTGCCGGGCGCGGGGCGCAGCGCGTCGAGTTTCCGTTGGTCTCCACGCCCGAGCAGAATTTCGAAGCGAACGTTTGCCCGATCGACGGCGAGGACCGTTCGATCCGCGCGGCGCTTCTGGTGCTGCGCGATTTGACTAAGGCACAGCGCGTGGAACAGATGCGCGCGGACTTCGTGGCCAACGCGAGCCACGAGTTACGCACGCCGCTCGCCTCGCTCACTGGCTTCATCGACACGCTGCGCGGCCATGCAAAGGACGATCCTGAGGCGCAGGAACGCTTTCTCGGAATCATGTCGGAGCAGGCCGTGCGTATGCGGCGGCTGATCGACGACCTGCTGTCGTTGAGCCGGATCGAATTGAACGAACACGTGCGGCCGTCGGGCAGCGTCAATTTGAGCGACGTGGTCGAAGAGGTGATGGGCGCGCTGGCGCCGGTCGCGGCGAGCGCGAACGTGCAGCTTGAAGTCGTGGAGCCGTCGTCGCTGCCGAACGTCGCGGGCGACCGGGACGAACTGTTCCAGGTGATCCAGAATCTGGTCGACAATGCGATCAAGTACGGGCGGCCGCAGACGGCCGTGACGCTCGAACTCGGGACGCGGCGCGCGGCGCCTGGCGAACCGGGGCCGTCGCCCGCTGTCTACGTCGCGGTGAAGGATCGCGGTGAGGGAATCGCACGCGAGCATATTCCGCGGCTGACCGAGCGGTTCTACCGGGTCGACGTTCGGCGCAGCCGGGCGATCGGCGGTACGGGTCTGGGGCTTGCGATCGTCAAGCACATCGTCAACCGGCATCGGGGACGGCTTGCCATCGAAAGCAAGCCGGACGAGGGGTCCACGTTTACCGTGTATCTGCCGCTCGGCACCGAAATCGCGGCCGGCGACACGCCCCAGCAAGGCCTCCTGACGGCGTCATAAATCCTTCATTGCATTGTCATATTAGCTCTGCGCAAAACACATAGATCGGGCGCGGTTTCATCAGGAATTTGAGCCGCCCGACTATGATCACGACGCGCGCAAACGCTGTCACGTACGAGGCGGAAATGTCGGAACATATCGTCAAGTCCTTCCACGATCAGTTGGAAGCGCTGAGCACGGCGATCGTCCAGATGGGCGGTCTGTGCGAGACGCAACTCGCCAACGCGATCGACGCCGTTTCACGCCGGGACGTGCCGCTCGCCGAACAGACGGTCGCGATGGACACGCGCATCGACCAGCTGGAGGCGCAGATCGAACATCAGGCGGTGCAATTGCTGGCACTGCGTCAGCCGATGGCGCTCGACCTTCGCGAGACGCTTGCGGCGCTCAAGATCTCGGCCGATTTGGAGCGTATCGGCGATCTTGCCAAGAACGTCGCCAAACGCGCGCTCGTCATTTCGCGCGACGCGCCGGATCAGCATCTGACGCAGGGACTGGCGCGGATGGGACGTCAGGCGTTGGCGCAGCTCAAGAGCGTTCTCGACGCCTACGCCAAGCGCGACGCCAACGCCGCGGTCACGGTTTGGAAGCGCGACGGAGAGATCGACGAGGTCTACAATTCGCTCTTCCGCGAATTGCTGACCTACATGATGGAAGACCCGCGCAAGATCGGGCCTTCGACCCATTTGCTGTTCATCGCCAAGAACTTTGAGCGCATCGGCGATCACGCGACCAACATCGCGGAGACCGTGCACTACGTGGCGACGGCCACGCGCCTCGGCGACGAACGGCCCAAGAGCGATATCACGTCAACAACGAACGTCGTCCCCAATGACAAGCACTGACAGCAGCACGACCACGCTTCGCCAAGCGACGCCGAAGCGGCCCTTGATCCTCATCGCGGAGGACGAGGCGCCGCTGACGACGTTGCTTCGCTACAACCTCGAAAAGGAAGGCTATCGGGCGTTGGAGGCGCGCGACGGCGACGAGGCGCTGATGCTGGCGAACGAGGACACGCCCGACCTCGTCATTCTGGACTGGATGCTGCCGCGCGTATCGGGGATCGAGGTTTGCCGCCGTTTGCGCGGGCGCGTCGAAACGCGGAACGTGCCGATCATCATGCTGACGGCGCGCGGCGAGGAAACCGACCGCGTGCGCGGGCTCGATACGGGGGCCGACGACTACATCACCAAGCCGTTCTCGATGACCGAGTTGTTGGCGCGCATCCGCGCCGTCATGCGGCGCATCCGGCCGGCGTTCGCCGAGGATGTCGTGGCGTTCGGCGACGTGACGATCGATCGAACCGCGCATCGCGTGAAGCGCGGCAACAAGGACATTCACTTGGGGCCGACGGAATACCGGCTGCTCGATCACTTCATGCAGCATCCAGGACGCGTATTCAGCCGCGAGCAGCTCCTGGACGCTGTTTGGGGGTCCGGCGTTTATGTGGATGCCCGCACCGTCGACGTTCACATCGGCCGCTTGCGCAAGGCTCTGAACGAGCCGGGCCAACCCGACCCGATCCGCACGGTGCGTTCGGCGGGCTACGCGCTCGACGAGTCCTTCAGAAACTAGACCGCTGATATAAAAAGGGCCCGCCCTATTGGGCAGGCTCTTGAATGCTCAGTGGTTCGGATGCGTCAGCTATTCGCCAGATAACGGCGAAACTCGCGGTCGCGCTCGCGGTCTCGGCGGCTTTGCGTGGGCTGGAACGCCTTCACGCAGTGCGCTTCGCAATAGGGCGAGCCCGGTTTCGGCGGGTGACCGCAGAAGTGGAATTCGGCGGTCGAAGGATCGCCGATCGGCCATTTGCACATGCGATCGGAGATCGTGAGCACGGTCGTCTTGCGGCCGAATTCGTCGACGATCGGATCCTTCTCGACGATCGGCACTTGGATTACCGGCGCGGGGCGCGGACGGGCGACGCGGCGTGCGACCTGAAGACGCGGACGTTCGGCGCGGGCCGGCGTGGCGCGGCCGGCAAGTCCAAGTCTGTGGACCTTTCCAATGACGGCGTTGCGGGTGACCCCGCCCAGCTGACGCGCAATCTGACTGGCGCTCAGTCCTTCTGCCCAAAGCTGTTTGAGCTGCTCCACACGCTCGTCCGTCCAACCCATATAGATGATTCCTCCAACACGCGGGCAGGCATGGTTAAGACGAGGTATAGTATGCAGAAGCTAAGACTCCACAAGATGATATGACCGATACCAGATGTAGTTATTGGGGATTGTTGTTGGCCGACCACGATGGTTAACGATAGGGCTGGCCGCGTTGACATACGGGGACCGGGCCCCAAATACTGCCAACCGCGCGAAAACCCATGATTTCCGCGCCTGCGAAGGACATTCCGTGATCGCACCGGTTTTGCCGACCTATGCTCGGGCGCCTGTCGCGTTCGAGAGGGGCGAGGGGCCGTATCTGTTTTCGACGGACGGCCGAAAGTTCTTGGACTTCACGGCGGGGATCGCCGTGAACGCGCTCGGCCACGCGCATCCACATCTCGTCGCCGCGCTGACGGATCAGGCGGGCAAGCTTTGGCATACGTCGAATCTGTTCGAAGTGCCGGGGCAGCGAAGACTCGCGGAACGCCTCGTCGCCGCGACGTTCGCGGACACCGTGTTCTTCTGCAATTCGGGCGCGGAGGCGCTCGAGTGCTCGATCAAAATGGCGCGCAAGTATCATGCGGCGCGCGGCGAGCCCGAGCGTTATCGGCTGATCACGTTCGAGGGCGCCTTCCATGGACGCACGCTCGCGACGATCGCGGCGGGCGGGCAGAAGAAATATCTCGAAGGGTTCGGCCCGCTGGTCGACGGGTTCGACCAAGTTGCGTTCGGCGATCTTGCGGCGGTCAAGAAAATGATCGGACCGCAAACCGCCGGCGTTCTCATCGAACCGATTCAAGGCGAGGGCGGCGTTCGCGCGGTGCCGCGCGAAACGATGCGCGCGCTGCGCAGTCTGTGTGACGAGCACGGTTTGCTTCTGGTGCTCGACGAAGTGCAAAGCGGCATGGCGCGCACCGGCAAGCTCTTTGCGCACGAATGGTCCGGCATCACGCCCGACATCATGGCGATCGCCAAAGCGCTTGGCGGCGGCTTCCCGGTCGGCGCGTGTTTGGCGACGGAGCGTGCTGCAACCGGCATGACGGCGGGCGTGCACGGTTCGACGTTCGGCGGCAATCCGCTGGCGATGGCGGTCGCGAACGCGGTTCTCGACATCGTGTTCGAGCCGGCGTTCGTCGCGCGCGTCGAGCAGATTGGGAATTACCTCAAGCAACAGCTTGCGATGGTCGTGGACAAGAACCGCGACGCGATCGAAGACGTGCGCGGGCAGGGTCTGCTGCTCGGCCTCAAGTGCAAAGTTGCGAACACCGAACTCGTCACCGCGCTACGCGAACGCGGCATGCTGGTTGTGGGCGCGGGTGACAACGTCGTGCGTTTGGTGCCGCCGCTCACCATCACCGAAGATCACGTGCGCGAGGCGATCGGTATTTTGAACGACGCCTGCGCGAGCCTTACACACCGCCCGACGAAGGACGCCGCGAAATGAATGCGCCTACGACCGTCTTGACCGCCAAACATTTCTTGGACCTGGACGCGTTCGACGCCGCGACGCTGCGCAAGCTGATCGACCACGCGAAGCGCACGAAGACCGCGCGCCAGGGCCGTCCGAAGGGCGAGGCCGACGACGCGACGCCGCTCAAAGGCCGCATGCTTGCGCTCATCTTCGAGAAGCCGTCGACGCGCACGCGCATCTCGTTCGAGGTGGGCATGAAGCAACTCGGCGGCGATACGATGTTCCTCGACGGGCGCGACATGCAGTTCGGTCACGGCGAGACCGTCGGCGACACGGCGCAGGTTTTGTCGCGCTATGTCGACGCGATCATGCTGCGTACGAAGCGTCATCAAAGCCTCGTCGAATTGGCGCAACATGCGAGCGTGCCTGTAATCAACGGGCTCACCGACAAGACGCACCCCTGCCAGCTGATGGCCGACGTCATGACGTTCGAGGAACATCGCGGACCGATCGCGGGCAAAGTCGTGACTTGGTCCGGCGCCGGCAACAATGTCTGTGCGTCGTGGATCCACGCGGCCGTGCGTTTCGGCTTCGAGTTGCGCGTGGCCTGTCCGCCGGAGCTTTCGCCGGATTCGCGCGTAATGGCGTGGGCGAAGCAGGAGGGTGGGCGCGTCCATCTGGTGCGCGATCCGGTCGATGCCGTGTCGGGCGCGGCCGCCGTCGTGACGGACACGTGGGTGCAGATGTCGGAAACGGACCAGCTGGGCGAGGGCGGCACCCGCTCGCGCCACAACTCGCTCGCGCGTTATCGGGTGGACGAGAAGCTGATGGCGGCTGCGGACAAGGACGCGATTTTCATGCACTGCTTGCCCGCGCATCGCGGCGAGGAAGTGACCGATGCCGTCTTGGACGGGCCGCAATCCGTC